>DATASX010000093.1 GCA_036269075.1 Sporichthyaceae bacterium | reverse complement strand
TTCTCCATGTCGGGCTTGAGCTCCCGCTCCCACGCCAGCACCACCGAAGCGAAAGCCTCGTTGATCTCGACGGTGTCGATGTCGCCCATCGACAGGCCTGAGCGCTCGAAGAGCTTGTTGGTGGCATCGATCGGCCCGGTGAGCATCAGCACGGGGTCGACGCCGACGAGGCACTGATGGCTGATGACGGCGCGCGGCTTCAGGCCTAGGGCGGCTGCCTTCTCAGCGGACATGAGGAGCACGGCGGCGGCGCCGTCGGAGATCTGCGAGGACGTGCCCGCCGTGTGCAGCCCGTCCGGCACGACGGCCTTGAGACCGGCCAGGCCCTCCAGCGTGGTCTCGCGCAGTCCCTCGTCCCGGCTGACGACGCGGGTCTCGCCGGTGGGAGTCCCGGTGGCCTTGTCGATCACCGGGGCCTTGACCGGGACGACCTCGCGGTTGAAGCGGCCGTCGGCCCACGCGGCGGCGGCCTTGCGCTGGGACGCGAGGCCGAACGCGTCGATCTGTTCCCGGGTCAGGCCGCGCCGCCGGGCGATCCGCTCGGCGGCGACGAACTGGTTCGGCATGTCGATGTCCCAGGAGTCGGGCTTGGGCTTGCCGACACCGGTGCTGAGGTTGGAGCCGAGCGGCACGCGGGACATGGCCTCGACGCCGCAGGCGATGCCGGCCGAGATCGCGTCGGCGGCGATGAGCCCCGCGATGAGGTGCACGGCCTGCTGGGCCGAGCCGCACTGCGCGTCCAGCGTCAGCGCCCCGGTCTGGTACGGGAGCCCGGCGTGCAGCCACGCGGTCCGGGTGATGTTGGACGACTGCGCGCCCGCCTGGGTGACGCAGCCCCCGGTGATCTGCTCGATCTCGGCGGGGTCCACGCCGGAGCGCTCGAGGACGGCGACCTGCGCCGCGCCGAGGATCTCGGCCGGGTGCAGGCCCGACAGGCCGCCCCGGCGCTTGCCGATCGGGGTCCGCGCCGCCTCGACGATTACCGCGTAAGACATGAGGATCTCCTGTTCCATCACACTAGAACGTGTTCTCATTCTGGCACGATGGCGTGTTCACAATGAAGCTTGCTCATGATTAAATCTACTAGAACGCGTTACAGTCGAGGAGGACCCAAGATGGCTGAGCCGAACATCCCCGCCGGGTTCGACCCCACCGATCCGGACCTGTGCCACGCGGGACTGCCCGTCGCGGAGCTGGCGGAGCTGCGGAAGGTCGCGCCCATCTGGTGGTGCGAGCAGTCCCCCGGCGCGGCCGGGTTCAGCGACGGCGGCTACTGGGCCGTCACCAAGCACGCCGACATCGTGGAGGCATCGCGCAACGAGGTCTTCTCCTCGCGCGAGAACACGGCGATCATCCAGCACGGGGCCCCGCTGGAGGGCGACATACTGGAGGCGCAGCGGCTCATCCTGCTGAACATGGACCCGCCGCAGCACACCAAGCAGCGGCGCATCATCTCCCGCGGCTTCACGCCCAAGGCGATCAACAGCCTTCAGGATGTGCTGACCGAGCGCGCTGCCTCGATCGTGGGCGCCGCGGTCGAGAAGGGAACCGGCGACTTCGTCACCGACGTCGCCTGCGAGCTTCCGCTGCAGGCCATCGCCGAGCTGATCGGCGTCCCGCAAGACGACCGCCGCAAGATCTTCGAGTGGTCGAACCAGATGATCGGTTACGACGACCCGGAGTTCGAGGGCGACCCGACGGTGGCGGCCACCGAGCTCATCGGCTACAGCATGGCGATGGCCGAGGAGCGCAAGAAGTGCCCGATGGACGACATCGTTACCAAGCTGATCAGTGCCGAGATCGACGGCGAGTCGCTCAGCGACGACGAATTCGGGTTCTTCGTGATCCTGCTGGCGGTCGCCGGCAACGAGACCACCAGGAACGCGATCAGCCACGGCATGCTCGCCTTCCTGGACAACCCGGACCAGTGGGAGCTGTACCGGCAGCACCGGCCGAACACCGCTCCGGACGAGATCGTCCGCTGGGCGACCCCGGTGACGGTGTTCCAGCGCACCACCCTGGCGGACACCACCCTCGGCGGCCAGGAGATCAGGAAAGGCCAGCGGGTCGGCATCTTCTACCGCAGCGCCAACTTCGACGAGGACGTCTTCGAGAACCCGGAGATGTTCGACATCATGCGCAGCCCGAATCCGCACCTGGGTTTCGGCGGAACCGGGACGCACTACTGCATCGGTGCTAACCTGGCGCGACTGGAGATAGACCTGATATTCAACGCTATAGCCGACGTCCTGCCGGGCCTCTCGAAGAGAGGTGAGGCGGAGCGGCCGGGGAGCGCGGTCGATGAGATCGTCCGCTGGGCGACCCCGGTGACGGTCTTCCAGCGCACCGCGCTCGCCGAC
>DATASX010000092.1 GCA_036269075.1 Sporichthyaceae bacterium | reverse complement strand
GACTTGCCCGACCCCGAGGCGCCCATGATCGCCAGGTACTGCCCCCGTGGCACGGTCAGGTCGACATGGGCGATCGCGTGCACCGCCATGTCGCCCTCGCCGTAGGTCTTGCGGATCGCCTCCAACCGAACCGCCGGACGATCACTTGGGATCCGCTTCCCCGCACCACTCATCGCCGCATCCCAATCTGGTCTGTGAGCCATCTCTGCTTACCGACCGGTCGGTTGCTTTCTACCATATGAGTGATCGAACAAACAAACCTGATTCGAAAATTCCCGACACGTTCAGCCTGCGGTCAGCGGCGGTCCGTCCCAGCGCTCCAGGTGTGCAAACTCCTCCACCGGCCCGCGCTTGAGCTTGGTGATCTGCTTGACCGGATGCCCGAGCGGCACGACCGCCGCCATCGCGACATGTTTCGGGATACCGAGCAGCGCCTGCAGCTCGGGTTCGGAGCCGATCGGCAGCGTGGTCATCACGCCGCCGAGGCCTGCCTCTCGGGCGGCCAGCAGGATGCTCCAGGCGAACGGGTAGATCGAGGCCCCACTGATCACCCCGACCCGGTCCAGTCCCGCGTCGACCGAGGCGACCACCGACAGGTCGAGGCAGATGAGCAGCAGCACCGGGGCGTTGCGGTAGTGCGAGGTGGTCCAGTCCGGGACCTCGGTCGCGGCGATCGTCGCGGCGTCGACCTTCGTCGGGTTCACCGTGTTCCACGGCTGCTCGCCGGCCTCCTTCTGGGCGGCATAGCGGCGCGCCACGGGCTCGGCGGCGGCCACGAACGCCGCCCGGGTCGCGGCGTCGCGGACAACGATCACGTGCCAGCCCTGGCGGTTGCCGCCGTTGGGCGCGAAGCGGGCCACCTCGAGCAGGCGGTGGATCTCGACGTCGGACACCGGCTCGTCGGTGAAGTCACGGGTGGCTGGGGTGGTGGTCAGAGCCTCACGCAGTTCCATGTCGGGCAGCGTATGACGCGCGGGATCATGGGCGCCGGTCGGTGTTCGGAGGGCAGGCGCGGTGATCGAGAAGCGTGACGTGACGGGGCCGCTGCCCCGCGTGCCGCGTGATGCGGCGGAGATCCGCACCCGCGGCGAAGCTCTGCTGGACGAGGTCGCCGACCGGTCGAAGGCCGGCGCGAAGGCGCGGCTGACTCGGCTACGCATCACGGCCCCACTGATCGGGCAGTCCGCGGTCGCGGCCGGGATCTCCTGGTACCTGGCTCGCCGGATCGGGGCCGGGGCCGGACCACCGTTCTTCGCCCCGATCGCCGCCGTCGTCTCGATCGGCTCGGCCCTGGGTCAACGGCTGCGCCGGACCGTCGAGCTGATCGTCGGGGTCTCGCTGGGGATCGGGCTCGGTGACCTCATCAGCGGTTTCATCGGCAACGGCACCGCCGCCATCATGCTGATGGTCGCGCTCGCGATGACGTCGGCGGTGTTGCTGGACGGCGGCCAGCTGTTGGTCTCGCAGGCTGCCAGCTCGAGTGTGCTGGTGGCGACCCTGACCAACTACGGCGGCACAGCGGGTTTCGACCGGTGCTGGAACGCGTTGCTGGGCGGCGCGGTCGGCATCACCGTCGGCCTGGTGCTGCTACCGCTGAATCCGTTGGCGGTGGCGCGGCGTGCTGTGCGACCGCTGGCCGCCGGCACCCACGACGGGCTGGTCGCGACGGCCGACGCACTGGCCAATGCCGACCTGAATGCCGCGCTGGTCGCTCTTCGGGTGCTGCGTGGCCTGAACCCGGCGGTCGCCGCGATGTCCACCGCGGTGGCCACCTGCGAGGAGATAGCCCGGGTCGCGCCGATCCGGTGGCGGGTCCGGGACCGCTTCGCCTCCTACGTCGAGGCCGCTCCGCAGTTGGACTACGCGGTCCGCAACTCCCGCATGGTGGCCCGCCGGGCAACCGTGCTGCTCCGGATCAAGGACACCTGCCCACCATCGCTGATCCACTCGATCCGGGTTCTCGCCGAGTCCTTCGTCGTCCTGGGCGACGAGCTCGGCGAGGGACCAGCGCCGACCAGATCCCGCCACTTGGTCCTCGAGGCGTTCGCCGAGGCGCGCGGCACGCTGGACGCGGACTCAGCGGATTCGGTCGTGGTGATGGTGGCTCAGGTCCGTTCGGTCGCCTACGACCTGCTGCGCGCCTCCGGGCTCAACCGGGCTCAGGCGCTGGAACTGCTCGACGCATGAGTGAGCGCGGCGAGTGAACCAATGTCTCAATCAGCCGGTGAGCATCAGCGACAGGCCGCCGAGGGTGAAGCCGACCATCAGCACCATCATCGGCAGCTGACCGAGGACGGCGGACCGCGCCGGCAACAGGCGCACGGCGCGGTCGTGCGCGCTGAACACCCCGACGACGTGGCCGATCACGATCGAGATCACCTCGACGCTGGCGATCGCGCTGACGGTCAGCAGGCTGAAGTTCACCTGCAGGTGCGCGGTGCCGAACCAGTTCGCCCCGTCGGACAACGGGTCCGAGGCGCGGATCAACGTCTCCTGCCCGACGAACAGCAGCAGGGTGAAGTAATGCGCCATCAGATAGCCGACGGAGATCGGAACCAGCGAGTGCGCGAACGACGCGGAGGCGCTCACCCGCCACGCCGCGCCGCGGCCGGTCAGCCGGGCCGCCAGGCTGAACAGGGCCAGCACCAGGATCGTCGAGGCGAGCAGACCGAGGGTGTCGTAGACGGCCGGGTACACCGCCGGGTGGTCGACGTTGTCGAACCACCAGTACGTGCTGGAGAACGAGTCGAAAACCGTCGAACCCAGCATCACGGCCAGCAGCGCGGCCAGGCCCGGGCGCGGCGCCAAAGTGTCGAGGTTCTCCAGCGGGTTTCGAATCACCAGTGCGCCGTCCGCGCGCCGGCCGAAGAACGACAGCCGGCCGACCACTGTGGAGAACACCTCGAAGCCGTCGCACCGGTCGAACCACTTGGTGCCGAACACCAACGCGCCCAGCAGGTGGACCCCGGCGTAGCAGCAGAAGTACAGCCGCAGCGTGCTCAACGAGTCGCGATCCGGGCCGCACAGTTCCAGCCACACGAACGAGAACAGCGACAGCGCCGCGAACCAGTAGCCGATCCGGTCCGACAGGCGCAGCAGCGGCCGACGGATGAACAGCAGTCCCGACAGCACGGCGTGGATCGTGCGCAGCGGGTTGAGCACTCGCCACACCGGGCCGAACAGCAGCGACGCGGGCACCAGTCCGACCCAGAAGATCACGTAGACGAACCCGGCAGTCGGGTTGGTGAGTACGTCCGGCCCGACGATGTCGGCGAAGGCGACGAAGCCGGTCACGCTCACGCCGAGTCCGCGCAGCGCACCGCGCAGTTCGGGGGAGTCCAGGAACTCGGTCAGGTGGCGGGGCAACGCCCAGCCGGACCATTCGCCGCGGAGCTTCGGGGTGCGCCACAGGACTGCCAATGCGGCGAACGACACCAGCAACGCGACGGCCGCGCCGGTCAGGGCGTAATGGAACGGCACGGGTAGCGCGGTCCGGGTGCCCACGCCGTGCATCTGGAGCAAGCTGCGCGCCACGCCGTCAGGGTAGGTCGACCTGTCGAATACTCAGGGGAATTTGACCAGGTCTGGACGTCGCCCGGTCAGTGAGTGACGCACACGGGCTTGCTGCCGTGCGGCGCGGTCCAACCCGAGGGGCCGAGCAGTTCGTAGAACACGCATCCGTTGCTGACGGCGTGCTGCTCGCCGGGGCTGAAGGTCAACGGCCCGGTCAGCCCGCCGAGGGAATTGTCGTGCACGCCGCCCAGCGCGGTGACCAGCATCGCCGCGGTGACCTGGCCGGTTCGGGCCGCAACGGGCAGGTGGGTGACGGCGGCCTCGAGCAGCTTCGCCGACGCCCAGGCCATGACCGAGGTGCCGTCCGCGACCTGGTTCGGCAGCCAGCGGGCCAAGGCCTGGTGGTACTCGCGCAGGCCCGGGGTGTCGTTCAGGATCCAGGGAGCCTCGGCGGAAACGCTCACCGCGCCGAATGCCCGCAGGGTCGGATCAGTCGCCTGGGCCGGAGTCAGCAGACCGCCGCCGGTACCGAGCAACGGTCGGTACCCGATCGCCTGGCACGACCGGATGACCCGGCCGACCGAGGCCCCGTCGAGGGCCAGCGTGAACAGGTCGACCTTGGCGTCGCGGGCGTTCAGGCACTGCGCGGTGTAGTCCGGCTGTGCCACCGAGACGGGCGCGTCGTAGACGAGCTCGGCGCCCGCTGCCTTCACGGTCCCGGCCCTGGCCCGCTTGTCCACCTCGGTGCACACGGGCGCCTCGACGCAGTAGAGCAACCCGACGCGGCGATGTCCGAGATCGGCGCCTTGCCTGAACAGGCCGATCGCCTGGTCGTCGAGTGCGGCGCTCTCCGGGAAGATCCACCGGCTTTCGAAGAAGTCCGACGTGCCCGCGAGGCCACCGATCTCCGGCACCTTGGCCGCCTCCAGCGCGGGCCGGAAGCCACCGATGGACAACGGAACCTCGCTGGCCACGAACGCCACCACGTGGTGGGAGGCGACCATTTGCTGGACCTCGGACGCCGCTCGCGCGGGGTCGCCGCCGTCGTCCTCGGAGTAGACCTCGACCAGGTGGCAGGCCAGGCCGCCGCGGGTGTTGATGTCCTTCGCCCAGGCCCCGAGCATGTTGCGGGCGCTGATGGTGATCGGGCCGGCGACGCCACTGAACGTGCCGATCTGGCCGATCGGGACCGGTGCGGCGTCGGCGTGGCAGGCGGCGTCGGCGGCCGGGGCCGCGACGGCCGGGCCGGCCTTTCCGGTCGCGGCCGCCAGTGCGGCCGCCGCGTGGGACGCGGCCGGGGCGACCACGGCGCCCGTGGTCACGGCCTTCTCGGACGCTGTCTTGACCGTTGTCGTCGGTGCGGCGCCAGCCTGCTGCGTCACCGGTGCGGCGATCCCGGTCGCCGCCGCCGCGGCGGCCTTGGCGGGATCCGGTTGCAGCTGGGCCAGCGTCTGCGGGGACAGGCGCACGGCGCCGCCCCCGGCGCCCGCCTCGATCGCCGTGCCCTCAACCCTGGTGCCGCAGGCGCTCAGCGCGGCCAGGCACACCAGGGCGACCAGCGCTCTCCGGCCCGCCGGGCCGGATGTACGGCGTACGGTCATGCCGAAGTTGTAAGCCCGCGCGCCCTTTACCGCAAGCCTGGGCGGTCCGTCAGCCCTTGGCGTGCAGTTCCTCGCGGACGATCTCCGCGCCTGCGGACAGGGCGCGCAGCTTCGCCTGGGCGATCATGCGAGGCAGGTTGATCAGTCCGCAGTCGGTGGACAGCCCGAGTCGGTCGGCCGGCACGAACTCCAGCACTGTGCGGATCCGGTCGGCGACCTCGTCGGCGGTCTCGGTGATCGTCGACTTCACGTCGATCACGCCGGCCACGAACGGCTTGTCCCAGTCGTTGTCCAGCAGTGGCTTCAGGTCGTCCGGTCCGGTGCGGGCAACCTCGTAGTTCAGCGCGGTGATGTTCGCGTCGTTGACGTGCGGGAAGATCGCCTTCGCGCGCTGCGGGGCGACGTGGGCGTTGCGGTCGCGGGTGCCGAGCTCCGAGGCCTTCCAGACGTTCTTCTCCTTCTCGTCCGGGAAATAGCCCGGGGTGCCGGAGTAGTTGCCCCAGCAGCTGTGCACCCACACGTCGCAGCCGACGCCCTCGGTGGCCGTGTTCAACGCGTCGATCTCCCAGTCGCCCATGCCGTAGGGCCAGACGAACTCGTCGAGCTGGATGATGTCGGCGCCGTTGTCGGCCAGCTCCTTGAAGTCCTCGTTCAGGGCCTTGCCGATCGCCTGCGAGATCGCCTTGATGTCCTTGTAGTAGTTGTCGGTCGCTGCCGCGGCGAGCACGCCGACGCCGCAGTAGGAGATCTTCACCGGCTTGTTCGTCGCCTTGCGGGTGGCCCGCAGCGTGGCGAGGTGGAACGGGTGCTCGCGCTCCACCGGTCCGACGCAGGTGGGGGAGAACAACGTGGAGTAGATCGGCAGCGGGATGTTCGGGCCGGACATCTTGAAGCCGGACATCCGCTCGTAGTAGTGGTACACGAAGCCCGCGTAGGCGCTGTCGCCGCCGAACACCTTGCCGTCCGCGATGATGTCGAGCCCGGCCATCTCCTGGTCGTGGACGATCGCCAGGACAGCGTCCTCCAGGGCCTCCCGGCTGATCGTGTCGTAGATGAACTCGCCCTTGGGATAGACGGCGAACGGCTGCCCGTCGTACCACTTCGGGTTCGGGTAGTTCCCGACCATCGTCGTGGGCAGGAGGATCTCCTGCGATCCGACCTTCATGTGTTGGGCTCCTTCGGGACGGTGTCTTCGAGCCTGCCCCCCACGGATCCCGACTCTATGACCGAACCCGGGGGGCTCCGCTAGAGGCGACGTCAGGGCACGGGTTCACGGCAGCTGGGCCCAGACCTGCCACGGCACGCGGGCCGGCTTGATCCGGTGGCCGTTGGCCAGGAAGAAGGCGCGCACCACATCGCCGCGGGCTGTCTGCTCCTCCCAACTTCCACCGCCGGCGGTCGAGAACTCCAGGATCTGCTGCTGGTAATGGGCACGCCGCAAGTAGCGGTACTCCACTCGGTCGAAGATCCGCTCGACCAGCTCTGCCGGGGTCTCCTCGCACCAGGTGCAGAAGGCGGAGAGCACGGCGGCGCGTGTCGTGACCTCGTCGGCCGACAGCCCCAGCGTGGTCGCCAACCAGGCCGCGACGTACGGGTCAGCCCGATCCAGCGGCGCCGCCTCCGGGGCCGCGGTCCGCGGTGACTCGTGCACTCGGTTCGCCTCGCGGTCCGCGGAGCGTTGGGCTGCACGGTCGGCGGGGGACGTCATGTCCGGAATTCCAGCACACCGCCCTAGGTAGATCTCTAGCCGGACGGGCTCGCTCCGAGGTTCGCCGCCGTCCTCGGCGAGCGCATCGCGGGGCTGAAGGCCTACTGTGAACCCGGCCTGAGGGTGAGCGAGTAGAGCGAGGTCCCCGGGTAATGCTTTCCGCAGCGGACGAGTCGATCGGGAGGCGCCGTGAAAGCGTGCACAGTCAAGCCGGGGGACCTCGCCGGCGCGGGCGTCGAGGAGATCGGCGAGCCGCCGGAGACGGACGGCCCGGTCCTGGTCGAGGGCCTGTACGTGGGCATTTGCGGCACCGACGTGGAGATCGCCAAGGAGGGTTACGGCCGGCCGCCGGAGGGCCACGAACGGCTGGTGCTGTTCCACGAGTCGTTGGGGCGGGTGCTGGCGGCCCCGGCCGGCAGCGGCTTCGCTCCCGGCGACCTGATCGCCGGGGTGGTACGCCGTCCGGACCCGGAGCCGTGTGCGGCCTGCGCGGCCGACCGGTGGGACTTCTGTCGCAACGAGCAGTTCACCGAGCGCGGCATCTCCGGTCGTGACGGCTACGGCGCGCAGCGCTGGCGGGTCGAGCCCAAGTTCGGGATCCGGCTGGACCCGGGACTGGGGCACTTGGGAGTGCTGCTCGAGCCCACCTCGGTGGTGGCCAAGGCCTGGGACCAGTCGGCTCGCATCGCGGCGCGGTCACCAGGCCAACCGCAGTCAGCGTTGGTCACCGGCGCCGGGCCGATCGGCCTCCTGGCCGCGATGATCGGGCGCCAGCGTGGGCTCCACGTCACGGTGCTGGACCGGGTCACCGAGGGGCCCAAACCGAAGATGGTCGCCGAACTCGGCGCCCACTACGTGACCTCGCTCGACGACATGCTCATCCCGCCGGACGTGGTTATCGAAGCCACCGGGATCGGGTCATTGGTCTTCGACGTGCTGGGCCGCACCGCGCCGGACGGGGTGGTGTGCCTGACCGGGATCTCGGCCGGCACTCGGGAGATCCCGCTGGCCGCCGAGGCGATCAACAAGGCGATGGTGCTGCGCAACGAGGTCGTGTTCGGCTCGGTCAACGCCGGTCTGCCGGACTACGCCGCGGCCGCCGCGGCGCTGGCCGCCGCCGACCCCGCCTGGCTCGGCAAGATCATCAGCCGCACGGTGCCGATGGCGGAATGGCCCGCGGCCCTGACCCGCCTGCCGGACGACATCAAGGTTGTCGTCGACCTGCAAGCAATCTGACGCAGCATCACCAGTCGCCGATGACGACGTTGGCCAGCAGGGCGGTCCAGCCGGTCTGGTGGTTCGCGCCGAGCCCGGCGCCGGTGTCCCCGTCGAAGTATTCGTGGAACCACAGCAGGTCCGCGGGCCAGTTGCGGTCGCCGGCGGCGGGCACTCGACCGTCCGGACCGGGCAGGTACAGGCTGATCAGTCGCTCGGCGACGATCTCGGCGGCTTGCTCCAGCGAGATCTCGGCGCCGGCGTACGGCACCGTGATGGTCTTACCCAGGCAGTGGGCGAAGCGGCGCAGTGCGGACAGCAGCAGATAGTTGACCGGCATCCACACCGGCCCGCGCCAGTTGGAGTTCCCGCCGAACAGACCGCTGTGCGACTCGCCCGGTTCGTAGGCGACGGTGGATGTGACGCCGTCCAGGGTGAGCGTGAACGGCGCGTCGCGATGGGCCGCGGACAGCGCCCGCAGTCCGTGCGGGGACAGGAACTCGGACTCGTCGAGCACGCGGGCGAGCACCCGGCGCAACTGGTCGGGGGAGGCGACCGAAAGCATCCAGCTGCCGTCCGGGGACGGGCCGGCAATGCCGCGGTTGAACTGTGGGCGGTGCTCGCCGAACCAGGCGAACCGTTCGGCGAAGTCGGGCAGCGCGGCCATGGTCTCCGGGTCGATCTGGAGCACCGCGATCAACGGCAGCAATCCGACCATCGAGCGGTAGCACAGCGGCACGGCGGTGCCGTCCGGGATCTTGAGCACGTCGTAGAAGAAGCCGTCGGGCTCGTTCCACAGCCCGCGGTTGACCAGGGCGGTCGAGATGTAGGTGAAGTGCTCGAAGAACTTCACCGCGACGTCGCAGTACACCGGGTCGCGCAACGCCAGCGTCAGCGCCATGTCGAGCATGTCCAGGCAGAACCGGGCCATCCAGCCGGTGGCGTCGGACTGCTCGAGCATGCCGGCGATCGGGACCCGGGAGCGGTCGAACGGTCCGATGTTGTCCAGGCCGAGGAAGCCGCCTGCGAACACGTTGTCGCCCGCCGCGTCCTCCCGGTTGATCCACCAGGTGAAGTTGATCATCAGCTTCGTGAAGACCCGCTGCAGGAAGTCGAAGTCCCGGCTGCCGTCGATCTCGAACACCCGTTTCGCGGCCCGGGCGTGCATCGGCGGGTTGACGTCGGAGAAGTTCCACTCGTAGGCCGGCAACTGGCCGTTCGGGTGCATGTACCACTCGCGGCACAGCAGCAGCAGTTGCGCCTTGGCCATCCCCGGGTCCACGTGGGCCAGGGCCACCGCGTGGAACGCCGTGTCCCAGGCCGCGAACCACGGGTACTCCCAGGCGTCCGGCATCACCAGCACGTCGTGGGCGTCGAAGTGCCGCCAGCCGGCATTGCGGCCGGCCTGCCGCTGCTCCGGCGGCGGCGGGTTGCCCGTATCTCCCCGCAACCAGGCGTCGACGTCGTAGGAGTAGAACTGCTTCGACCACAGCAGTCCTGACCAGGCCTGGCGGGCCACCCGCGCCCGGTTCGCGTCGCGCGGCAGCAGCGGCGCCCAGAACTGCTCGGCCTCGGCCTGACGGTCAGTCAGAACTGTTTCCCAGTCGGCATCCAGGTCGCCCGATGCCGGGGCCAGGCGCAGTCGTAGTTCGGCGGTGTCACCGGGTGCGACCTTCACCTGGTGCCACAACGCGCCCTTGGACCCGACCAGCGACACGTTGACCGTCGCGGCCCCGTGGACCACGTGGTCGTTGATGCCGTCCTTGGGGAACGGCGGTCCGGTCGCGGCGCCGAAGAGTCGCACCGAGTTGGTCTCGTTGCTGCACAGCAACGGAACGGCCGTAGGGCTTGCGGACAGGGTCATCGACGCGATCCGGGACTGCTCGGCACGCAGCCGCCCCGGGGCGCCGCGGATCACGTCCGGGGTGCGGCGCGCATGCGCGAACTGCCACGTGTTGCGGAACCACAGGTGCGGCAGGACGTGCAGCGTCGCCGTCCCCGGGCCCCTGTTGGTGACGCTCACCCGGACACAGATGTCGTCGACCGCGGCCTTGGCGAAGTCGATCCCGATGTCCCAGTAGCCCGCGTCGAGCACACCGGTGTCCGCGAGTTCGTACTCCGGGTCCAACCGGCCGCGGGCGGCGTTGCCGGCGATCAGTTCCTCGTAGGGGAAGGCCTGCTGCGGGTAGTGGTACCGCCATTGCATCCAGGAGTGCGTAGGGGTCGACTCGACGAACCACCAGTGCTCCTTGACGTCCTCCCCGTGGTTTCCCTGACTGTTCGTCAGACCGAACGCCCGCTCCTTCAGGATCGGGTCGACGCCGTTCCAGAACGCGAAGGCCAGGCAGAGGTTCTGGGCGTCGTCGCAGATCCCGGCCAGCCCGTCCTCGTTCCACCGGTAGGTCCGGGAACGGGCATGCTCGTGCGGGAAGGAGTTCCAGGCGTCGCCCTCGGCGCTGTAGTCCTCGCGAACGGTTCCCCAGGCCCGCTCGGACAGGTACGGCCCCCATCGGCGCCAGTCCGCCCGCCCGGCGTCGGCCTCGGCGAGGCGGATGCGTTCCGGGTCCGGCGTCACCCCGCTCACCTCCGCGCTGTTGGCGGAACGTTATCCGCCGCCGCCGCGCGGGATCAGCCCTGTACCTGGTGCGGGGTAGGCGCGTCGTCCGGGAGCGCCTGCACCGCCTGCACGACCGTGACCCCCCAGCCGAGGTCGGTCGGGGTCTCGCGGGCCGGGAGTTGGACCGTCAGCATCAGCCCGCCGGACGCCCGCGGGGTGATCGCGAGGCCGCCGTGATGGGCGCCGGCGATCGCCTCGATGATCGGCATACCGAGCCCGAGGCCCGATTCGTTACGTACACGCGCGGTTTCCAGGCGCTGGAAGGGGCGAAGCAGGCGGTGCACGTCGTCGGCGGTCAGTCGGGGGCCGGAGTTGCCGACCGTCAGCGTGGATCGACCGCCGGCGGAGGAAGTGCTGACCTCCACATGGCCGTCCTGGTGGTTGTGGAGCAGGGCGTTGTCGAGGATGTTCGCGATCATCCGCTCGATCAGGTGCGGGTCGCCGACGATCGGGGCCGCGGCCAGATCCGCGGTCATCGTGATACCCCGCTGCTCCGCGGCGGTGTGACGAGCCGTCAGGGCGGTCTGGGTGATGCCCGCCAGGTCGATCGGGTCATGGTGACCCAGGCCGGTCTGGCCCCGGGCGAGCGTCAGCAGCGCTTCGATCAGGCGCTCCTGCTCGGCACCGCTGGCGAGGATTCGTTCGTGGGCGGCCCGCAGGTCGTCGGCACTGGCCTCCGGATCGCCCAACGCCACCTGCCCGATCACGCGTTGGCGCGCCAGCGGTGTGCGCAGTTCGTGCGAGGCGTTCGCGACGAACTGCCGTTGCGCCTCGAACGTCGCCTGCAGTCGGGCGAGCAGATCGTCGAAGGTGTCGGCCATCTGCTTGATCTCGTCGTTCGGCCCGGGCAGCGAGAGCCGTCGTTCCAGGCTCGTGGCCGAGATCTGCTGAGCGGTGTTCGTGATGTGCCGCAACGGGCGCAGCACCCGCCCGGCCAGGATCCAGCCCAACCCGGCCGAGACCACCGCCATGATTGCCAGCGCGATCATCGACTGGATCAGCAACTGGTGCAGTTCGTCGGTGTGCTGATTGCGGGCCAGCCGCACCAGATGGGCGACCGCCTGGGAACGGTGCATCGGTGTTGGGCTCGGGCTCGGAGTCGGGCCCGCCGTGGCCGATGGATCCGGGCCGGCCGCGAGCGGCAGACCGTCGGGGCCGATCCGGGAGAGGTGCACGCCGGACAGGCCGTTGATCACGAACACGTCGCCGGTGGCCTCGGCCACGAGCGCGTAGATGATCGCCACCAGGCCGATCCCGGAGATCAGGAACAGCCCCGCGTAGGACGCGGTCAACCGCAGCCGGATCGTCGGGGCCGGACTCCAGAACTTCCTCACGTGACCGGATCCGCCATCCGATAGCCCCCGCGCGCGATGGTCTCGATCAGGTCGCGTTCGCCGAGCTTGCTGCGCAACCGGCTGACGGTGATCTTGACCGCGTTGGTGAACGGATCGGCATTGGCGTCCCACACGCGTTCCAGGATCTCCTCGCTGCTGACCGCTCTGCCACCGGCCGCGGCCAACAGCTCGAGCACGCCGAACTCCTTCGGGGTCAGGTCGAGCTCCCGTTCCCCGAGATGCGCCTTGCGCGCCGCGGTGTCGACCACGAGTTGGCCGTGGCGCAGGACCGGCGGGCTCACCGGGTGGGCCCGGCGGGCCAGCGCGCCGATCCGGGCGACCAGCACCGGGAAGTCGAAGGGCTTGACGAGGTAGTCGTCGGCGCCCAGGCCCAGGCCCTCGACCAGGTCGTGCACCTCGGCGGCCGCGGTGAGCATCAGCACCCGGGCCCGGCAGCCCGCGCCGAGCAGGGCCGCGCACACCTGGTCGCCGTGCATGCCCGGCAGGTCGCGGTCGAGCACGATCACGTCGTAGTCGTGGGTCAGCGCCATGTCCAGTCCGTCGGGGCCGGCGTAGGCGACGTCGACGCTCATCCGCGCGCGGCGCAGCCCGACCGCCACGGTCTCGGCCAGTTCGGTGTCGTCGTCGACCACCAGCACCCGCACTTTCCGCCCCTTCCGTCCGCGCCCACATGCGCGCGCGGTACCCAGCCTGCCCTCTGCGGGGTTGCGCCGAGGTATCGGCACACATTTCTCGGTCACCCATTTTGCGGTGTGAAACCGGGGCGAAACCGGTTGCGACGTAGAACTTCATGCGGGGCCGCGTCGGGCGGCCCCACCAAGAGCTCGCGAGTTGCACGGGAGTGGCCATGGGCAAGCAGGGGGAGCGCGGTCCCGCGGGTCGTCCGGCGGTTCGGTTGGAGGCGATCCGCAAGACCTACGGCGAGGGCGACATGGCGGTGCACGCGATCGCCCATGTCGACCTGACCGTGCCACGGGGGCAGTACCTGGCGATCATGGGCGCCTCGGGGTCGGGCAAGTC
>DATASX010000091.1 GCA_036269075.1 Sporichthyaceae bacterium | reverse complement strand
GCCGACCCGTGGTGGGTGCAACTTGCACCCACCACGGGTCGGCTCGGAACGTGGGCAGGGCGGTGCAGGTCCGGGAGCAGCTCCGCCGAGGCCGTCGGCGCTACCGCACTGCTCACCACGGATGCGGCACTGGCCGGTGCCCCGGGCGTCGCCTGACCGATACATCTGCTCTGAGTCAGCGTCCGGCGTCGGAACTCGCGGACCGGATCCGTGAGGCTTTGTGCTAATCTCCGCACATGCGTATGCACATAGAGTTGGACGACGATCTGGTCGCAGACGTCGACCGGCTCGCCGGTCCACGCGGACGCAGCGACTTCGTGCGCGACGCCCTGCGGGCCGCCGTCGACCGGCAACTGCGCGCGCAGGCGCTTCGCCGGGCCGCCGGCGCAATCGAGGCCGAGGGCCACGAGTGGGACCGCGACCCAGCGGCCTGGGTGGAGCAGCAGCGGCAGGGCGACCGCAGCCGGGTCGGCTGAGCGCACGTGATCGTGGTGCTCGACAGCACGGTCCTGATCGACTACCTGCGCGGGCGTCCCGCCGTGGCAAAGGTCGGGGCCCTGCTGGGATCGGGCGACGAGCCGGCCACCACGGCGATCAACGTCGAGGAGATCGTGCGCGGCCTGCGCGCCACGGAACTGCCTGCGGCCGATGCCCTGTTCGCCGGCCTGTACATCCTCCCGATCACGACGGGCATGGCCCGGACCGCCGGGACCTGGCGCCGTGAGTTCGCGGCCCAGGGCATCACGCCGGCCCAGGCCGACTGCCTGATCGCTGCAGCGACCATCGACAGCGGCGGACGCCTGGCGACCGGCAATCCCAAGCACTTCCCGATGGACGGGCTGACGGTGGAGCACTGGCCCGTCGGCGGATGATCCGCGTCGGCTGCGCGAATGCGTCCCAGCATCCACTCTGCAGGCGGGGCTGACGGTGGGCGAACGCACTTCTGCGGCGGGTAACAGCAGGGTCCGGTTGCCGTTGATCCGCACCGCGCAGGCGGCCGAACCGGGGCTGGAGCTGACCCCCGAGCGGGTTGCTGAGTTGATCGTCGCGGCGGAGACCACGGACATGCGTTGAGCCGAACGCACCTGTGCGACCTCAACGTGTGGCTGGCGTTGACGATCTCGGGGCATCAGAAGCATGTGGACGCCGCCCGCCGGCTCGACGGTTTGCCCGCTAGGGATTCGGTCTTGTTCTGCCGCACGACCCAAACAGTCGTTCCTACGCTTGTTGACCGCGGCGGCGGTGTTTGCCCCCTACGGCAACGCACCGCTGAGCAACCGGGCGGCCTGGCGCGTCTATCGGGCGCTGGCGGCGGACGATCGAACCCAACTGGCGGCCGAACCGAGCGAACTGCAGGACGTCTGGGAGGGCTACGCCGAACGCGACACCGCTTCACCGAAGTTGTGGACCGACGCCTATCTGGCCGCATTTGCCCGGACCGGAGGCCACCGCCTGGTCACCACCGACCAGGACTACGGCCAGTTCCCGGACCTCGACGTCCTGGTGCTCTGAGGATCTTCAGACGGCCGCGAACAGGGCCTGAGCTCGCCGGTCTCCCCCGGCGCGGTGAGCGACGCACGCCCGTCGAGTGCGAATCTCGCCGGTCTGCCCCGAAGCTGCCCGGACCGACCCGGGAGCCGGCCAGGATGAGCCCGGGCCCGGGCTGCGGGGGCAGGCCGGCCCATGGGAGGGAACCCATGCGGTCGCGACGTCGCGGTCCGTGCGCCCTGGTCCTCGCGTCGAGCCTGACGCTGGTCCTGGCCGCCGGGCCCGCGCTGGGAGCAGCCGGCGCCGGGTTGCACCGGCCTGCCGCCCCGGGGCGCCACACCCAGGCCACCGGCGCCTCCGGGACGCGCGCCGCGGTCTGTGCCGCACCCGCGGCCGGCCCGGCGGCCGCACCGGCCGGGGCGGTCACCGTCTATCCGGGCGTGGTCGGCGACCTGGTGGCCAAGACCGCTGCCGACCCGGCCGGCACCACGTTCTGGCTCGCTCCTGGCGTGCACAGCCTCGGCAACTCGGTCACCGCCCAGGTCGTCCCCAAGGACGGCGACGTCTACCTCGGCGCCCCCGGCGCGGTGCTGGACGGTCAGGGTGTCAACCAGTTCGCGTTCACCCAGCATGCCACCGGCGTGACCGTGCAATATCTGACGGTCCGTAACTTCGCCGCTCCGCAGAACCAGGGCGTGGTCAACCACGACTCCGGCAACGGCTGGACGATCGCCGACGACGTGATCACCGCCAACCACGGCGCCGCGCTGATGGCCGGCGCGAACGAGCAGATCCTGCGCAACTGTCTGAGCGGCAACGGCCAGTACGGCATCAACGCCTACCAGGCAGGCGACGGCATCACGAACCTGCTCGTCGACGGCAACGAGATCGTCGGCAACGACGCCGACAACTGGGAGAGCGTCCAACCTGGCTGCGGCTGCAGCGGCGGCGCGAAGTTCTGGGCCGTAAACGGTGCCACGATCCAGGACAACTGGGTCCACGGCAACCTCTCCGCGGGGCTGTGGGCCGACAGCGACAGCAACGACTTCCTGATCCGCAACAACTACCTGGAGAACAACGCCGCCGAAGCCCTCATCTACGAGATCAGCTACAACCTGACGCTGGCTCAGAACACCATCGCCGGCAACACGATCACGAAGGGGAAGGCCTACGCGACCGCGGGCGACAACTTCCCCGTCGCAGCCGTCTACCTGTCCGAGTCCGGCGGCGACACTCGGGT
Organism: Sporichthyaceae bacterium; assembly: GCA_036269075.1. Classification (NCBI taxonomy): domain Bacteria; kingdom Bacillati; phylum Actinomycetota; class Actinomycetes; order Sporichthyales; family Sporichthyaceae; species Sporichthyaceae bacterium. The sequence continues at coordinate 38,928 of DATASX010000091.1, read as the reverse complement.
GCCGGCCCGCACCGGGCAGGTTCAGATCACCGGGAACCTGTTGAGCAACAACTGGGCCGGGATCACCGGGTGGGAGGACGCCGACCGGTTCTGCAACTCCCCGGCCAACACCTCCGTCGGCTACTGCACGAAGGTCGGCGGCGGGGCCGCGCTGAGCACCTGCGTGCAACCCGGCATCGCCTCGGCGCCGTTGTACGGGAACTGCCGGTGGAAGACCCAGAACCTCGTCGTCTCCGGCAACACCTTCGCCTTCGAGCCGACCGCGGTCGGGTGCACCAACGCGCTGTGCGGGACGATGGGCCTGCTGTCCGAGTACGGCAGCTACCCGTCGTGGTCGCCCTACCAGGGCACGGTGATCGAGGACGCCATCACCTTCGACCAGCACAACACCTGGTCGGGCAACACCTACACCGGCCCGTGGCGTTTCGTGGCCCACGACACCGGCACCACCCTGACCGCCGCCGCGTGGACCGCTGCGCCGTACGGGCAGGACGCCGGATCGAGCTTCGACACCCCGGCTCCGCCGCCCCCGAGCGGCAACGTCCTGGACCCCGCCACCTCCAGTGGCGAGGGTGGCACCGGCCTGTGGGGCCCCTGGTACAACGCGACCGTCCAGGACACCACCACCGATCCGCACACCGGCAGCGCCGCGATCGCGGTGTCCGTGACCGGCCCCTACGGCTGGGGAATCGCGTTCACCGACTACCCCGGTGTGCCCGCGCCGGCCGGCGCCGTGCACCTGTCCTACTGGGCCCGCGCCGCCACCTCCGGCGCGCTCGGCAGCACGCCGACCCTGCACCTGTCCTGGCTGGACGGCAGCGGCCGCACCCTCGCCGGCACCGACCTGCCCGCCGGGCCGCTGACCGTGGGCTGGGCGCAGGCCACGACCGCACTGAGCGTCCCCGCCGGGGCCGCCACCGCCTGGTTCACCCTGACCGGCGGGGGCAGTCCGGGAGACACCATCGCCCTGGACGACATCTACCTCGGGCCCTGACCCGTCGTCAGATTTGGCGGGGAATTCACCCCGCCGCAGGTTTGCCCCGCCCGCCCGCGCAGCAGATTCCTGACGTGGGGGTCATCGACGAGGACGACGTCCGATCCCGGCACGCGCCGCGCCCACCGGGTCCGCCCGGCCCGCCGGTGGTGATCGCGTCGTTGCTGCGCCCCGCCGGGGGATCGGGCGTGCAGACCCATTCCCGCGCCGTGCAGGAGCACCTGCGTTCGGTGTCGCGCCCGTGCGAGTTCATCAACCCCTTCACGGCCGGCTCGCCGTTGCTGTACCCGGTCTTCGGGGCCCGCAAGATCCTCGAGCCGCTCAGTCCGGCGGCCGGTGTCTGGTGGTACCGACACTGGCACGGGGAGTTCCTCGCCCGGGCGCTGCGGTCCCGGTTGGCCGACGGGCGCCCGGCGGTCGTCTACGCCCAGGACCCGGTCTCGGCCGGTGCCGCGCTGCGCGCGCGCCGGGACCAACGCGTGGTGATGGTCGTCCACTTCAACATGTCCCAGGCCGACGAGTGGGCCAACAAGGGCCGGATCCCCCGCGGCGGACGTCTGTTCCGGTCCATCCGGGACTTCGAGGCCGGGGTGCTGCCGCGGCTGGACGGCGTCGCCTACGTCTCCGCGTTCGCCCGGCGGGTGCTGCAGGACCGCCTTCCCGCGATGCGCCAGGTCCCGTCCGTGGTCATCCACAACACCGTGCCCGCGGCCCTGCCGCGCGCGGTGGCCCCGATGGGCGACCTGGTGACCATCGGCGCGCTGGAGCCGCAGAAGAACCACGCCTACCTGTTGCGGGTGCTGGCCACGGCCGCCGGGCTGGGTCACCGCTGGACCCTGACCGTCATCGGTGAGGGTCCCGAACGCGCCCGGTTGCAGGAGTTGGCCCGCCGGTCCGGCGTGGCCGACCAGGTCCACTTCCTCGGGTTCCAGCCCGAACCGCGGCCGCTGCTGGCCGCCCACACCCTCTACTGCCACACCGCGGTGACCGAGTCGTTCGGCATCGCGCCGCTGGAGGCGATGGCCGAGGGGGTACCGGTGCTGGCCGGTGCCGTCGGAGCCCTGCCCGAGCTGATCCGTCCCGGTCTCGACGGTGCGTTCTGGCCGTTGGAGGACCCGCACGCCGCGGCCCAGGTCCTGATCGCCGTCCTGTCCGACCCGGAGCGCTTGGCCGCCATGGGCGCCGCCGCCGCCGCCCGCGCCCGCACCGACTACTCCGCCGAGGCGCTCGGTACCCGGCTGCTGGAGTTCCTCGACAACTGACGCCGGGTCAGAGTTGGAACACCGCGGGCAGCACCCGGCGCGGGCCCGCCCGCACCGAGCGGACCGGCACGACCGGAAGCGCCTGGTGCTCCTGCCAGGCCCGCCCGAACTGGAACCACATCAGGCCTGCACCGACCGCGCAGGCCCCGGCCATGCCCCAGCAGCAACCCCGCGCCCCGTCCGCCCACGCCCCGACCAGTCCGCCGACGACAGTGACCCCCGAGGCCCACAGCTGCGCCCACAGCGCCCGTTTCGCGGCGCCCAACGCCCGTAGGCCGCAGCCGGCGCCGGTGGACAGGCCCGCACCGGCCAGCACGAGCGCGGTGGGCAGCAGCAGGACCGAGGCCGGGGCCCACGTGGCACCGAGCAGTTCCCGACCGAACCGATCGGGGAGGAACATCAACGCCACCCCGACGGCGACTGCCCCGCCGCAGAGCACGGCCCCGACCCCGACGCAGAAAACGCGGAACCGATGCGGGGACGAGCGCAGCAGCCGGGTGCCCTCCGGGACCACCACGAACGAGATCCCCAGCAGCAGCACCGTGAACGGGCCCATCAACTGACCCGCGGCGCGCATGGCGCCGACGGCGGCGACCCCGGCGAACCCGCCCAGCCCGAATGCCACGACCTGACCGGTCAAGCTCACGCAGGTGTTCTCCACCAGGTAACGCGTACCGAGGTCCCGGTGCGCGTCGAGCCACTCTCTGGCCCTCGCCACGTCGGGCCGGATCCGCCATTGCACGAACCCGAACCCGGCCGCCACCGCCGCCGCGCCGCCCCACGCCATCACGAAACCCGCCGCGCCCGCCCGCGGTATCGCGAGGATCAGCGCGGGCACCAGCGCGATGCCCCAGACGGTGTCGTTCATCAATGCCTGCCGGGGCTTGCCGGCGCACAGCGCCGCGTACCGCCAGGCGTCCTGCAGCAGCAACGCCGGTGCCAGCAGACCGAGGGCGAGGTAAGCCCGCCCGATGCCGCCACCGACTGCCCAACCGCCCGCGACGGCCACCGCACCCGCGAGCAGTCCGACCACGACAGACAGACCGGTGGACCGGGCGATCGCGTCCCGCAGCGCCCTGCCGTCGGCGGCGCCGTCGCTGAACCGCACCGTCAACGGATCGGTGGCCAACCCGCGCGACATCGTCAGCAGCACCGAGTACGTCGCCCACACCAGGCTGAACTGGCCGAAGCCGACCGGACCCAGGGCTCGTGCGGTCAACAGGCCGGTGAGGAAGTTCGTGCCGCTGGACATGAACTGGTCGGCCATGCCCCAGACGACCCGACCGATCTTGGCCGAGCGGTCCTCCGCCGGTTCGACCGCCGGGGCAGCCGAGACCGGCACCGGCCGTACCGGTGCCGCGACCCGGGCCCGCGCCGGACGCAGCTCCTCGGCGGTCAGCTCGTTAGTCGTCACGTGCCCGGCCGGGAAAGCGTTGCCGCGTCGAGGAAATCCAGCAGCGCCGCCCCCTGTGCCTGCGGCGAGAAGGACTCGCGCACGCGGACCGCCGCGTGGGCCGCCAGCTGGGCCAACCTCGCCGGGTCGGTCATCCGCTCGATGAGGATCGTGGCGGCGGCCTCGGCGTCGTCCAGCGGCCAGAACTCCCCGTCCACCCCGGGCCGCACGATCTCGGCCACCCCGCCGACCCGCCCGGCCAGCACGGGCAAACCTTCGGCCATCGCCTCGATCACGACCAGCCCGAAACTTTCCACCGTGGCGGTGTGGCAGTACAGCGTGTGCCCCGCCATCAGCGCCCGCGGGTCGGCCTGGAACCCGTGGAAGCGAACCTGGTCGGCGACACCCAGTTCCCGCGTCCGGCACTCCAGCGCGTCGCGTTCCGGCCCGTCCCCGACGATCGACAACGTGTACCGATGGCCGCGCCGCCGCGCCCTGGACAGCACCTCGAGCAGGTAGCCCTGATTCTTGCGCTGTTGCAGCGCACCGACAGTGATCAGGTCCGCGATCGGCGAGACCGGCTCCCGGTCGATCAACGGGACGCAGTTGTGGATCGTCCGCGACGGGACGGCCCGGACCGCCGGTACCCGGTCCTCCACGACCGACCTGGTGTGCTCGGAGACGTAGACGATTCCGTCCAGCCGCGACATGACGTCGGCCTCGAAGGCACGGATCGACCGGTAGAGCCGACCGCGGCGGCTGATCTCACCGGAGTGCGCCGCCTCGTCGGCCTCGGAGAAGTTGAAGTGGACGACGAGCACCACCGGTTGCGTGGTCCGAGCGCGCAGGGCGGCAGCCGCCGATCCGGGGCACTGCGCGTAGACGACCGCGTCGGGCAGGTCCGCAAGGTGCGCCCGCAGCGCGCGGCGCAGGAACATCTGATGACCCGTCCGGTACCACCACACGCCGTAGGCCGAGTCCACCGCACCGACGACGTGCCGCAGCGCGAACACCGGGAACAACGCCGGCGAGCGGGAGTCGAACGGGCTGATGACCCGTGTGGGTCGCGAGACCGAGTTCAGGTAGCTGCCGGTCATCCGCATATGGGTCTCGACGCCGGTGCGGCCGCGTTGGCGCAGCAGCGTCGCGACGACGATCGGCCGGCCGCTGCTCGAGGCCGGATTCCTAGGCTGGGCAGCGGTTTCCGCGTTCCCGCCACCCAGGCGGGTCAGGACCCCGTCGAGCATGCTGTCGTCCCCTCGTCGTCGAGCTTGCGGATCACCCGGGCGGGCACCCCGGCAACGAGCACGTTCGCCGGCACGTCCCGGGTGACGACCGCTCCGGCCGCGACCACGCAGCCGGGCCCCACGCTCACCCCGGGAAGCACTGTCACGTTCGCCCCGAGCCAGCACCCGGCACCGATCCGCACCGGTGCGGTGACCAGGCGCCCGGCCCGCTCGTGGGCCGGACCGATCGCGTGGGTCGTGGTGATGATCGAGGTGCCGGGGCCCAACTGCACGCCGTCCTCGATGACGATCCGGTCGTTGAGGTCCAGGTAGCAGCTCCGGTTGATCCAGGACCGCTGACCGACCGTCAGATTGCGTGGCCGCGTGTAGTAGCTGCCGCCCCGCAGACCGCAGCCGGCACCGACCCGGGCGCCTGCGGCCCGCAGCACGACCCGCCGGATCGCCCGCCCGATCCGGTCGTCGCCGAACAGGTCGGACGCCTTGCACATCAGGCCCGCCGCGAACACCTCGGTGGTCCCCGGGGGGCCGGGGGCGATCTGCGGTTGCCTCGCAGCGAGCAGTCGCGCCCCGCTGACCGGCATCACACCGACACCTCCGCCCGACCGGCCAGCACGCCTCGGTAGCCCGCCAGCAGTCGGGCCGTGGCGACGGGTTCGCTGAACCCGGCCGACCAGCGCGCCCGGGCCGCCTGGCCCAACCGCACCGAGGTGGCCGGGTCGGCGACGGTGCGCAGCGCCGCGCACAGCGCGTCGGGGTCCCCGGGTTCGTGCAGCAGTCCGGACTGTCCGGCGTCGATCAGTTCGACGAAGGCCCCGTGCGCCGCGGCGACCGCGGGCACCCCGGCCGCAGCGGCCTCCACCACCACGAGCCCGAAGGTCTCCGGCCACTCCGATGGCGTGACCACGGCACGAGCCCGCGCGGTCAATCGGGCGCACTCGTCGCGGTTCTGCAGGCCGAGGAACCGCACGTCCGGCCGGTCGCCGGCCCAGGCGGTGACCTCGGCCTCCAGGTCGCCGCTGCCGGCGATCACCAGTGGCAGCCCCGCCCCTGTGCCGTCGGCCGTGAGCCGGTCCCAGGCGGCCATCAGCAGTCGCACGCCCTTGGCCTCGGCCAGTCGGCCCAGGTAGAGGAAGTACTCCCCGGCGTCGGCGCGGACCACCGGGGGCGCCGGGACGAAGTTGTGCTTGACCAGCAGGCGGTCGGCGGGCATCCCGGCGGCGACCAGCAGTTGCCGTTGCGCGGCGGAGATGGCGAAGAACCGGTCAACCCCGGTCCACCAGCGGCGCCGGTTCAGCGCGGTCGCGACGGCCAACGGCAGGGTGGCCGGGCCGGAGTCGCGGTAGCAGCCGTGCCGGACCGCCGGCCACGGGAACGCCCGACCGAAGCAGTCGTCGCAGGTGCGCCCGGCCCGGTGCAGGGTCCCCGGCGGGCACACCAGGCGGTAGTTGTGCAGGGTGGCCACCACCGGCACCGCGGCGTCGTTGGCGGCGGCGATCACCGAGGCCGTGATCATCGGGAACGTGTTGTGCACGTGCACCACGTCCGGCCGCACCTGCCGCAGGCGGGCGGCGAACGCCCGCCCCGCGCGGCGGGACCAGGGGATCTCGGCGATCACCCGGGCCCTGCCCACCGCCGACATGGCGGCGATGTCGTCGCTGTGCCGGGTGAACTCCGCGACCTGCACCCCGGCGCCGCGCAGCAGCGCGATCTCCTGCTCGACGACCCGGTCCTCACCGCTGGGTTGCTCGGAGCGGTAGTGGTTGTGCACGACGAGGACCCGCAGCGGCGCAGCCGGGGCGCTCGCCCCGAGCGGCCGCCGGCCGGACTCAACAAGCCCGGACTCAACAAGCATCGGGTTTCCCCCAGTCCCCGAAGGTGCTCCCCGAGTCCTGGTTGTACGGGGCGGCCTGCCAGACCTGCGGCGGGACCACCTGATCGGCGGAGTGCACGACGAACTGCCACGGGCCGCGGTAGGTGTTGTCGTGCCAGACGTCGTCCTGGCCGAAGGTGATCGCGTCCTCGATCACCCTTCCCTTGTACGGCGACCAGTCCGGGTAGGTGCCGAACCCGGACAGCAACCCGTTGCGCGCCGCGGCGGCGCACCGCAGCGGACCGTCGACCACGAACACGTTGTCGTGCACGCTCACCTGCTGGGTCCGCCACCGGCAGCGGTCGTACAACGGCTGGACGGCGATGGCCGGTTGGGCGCACATGTGGGCATCCGGCACCAGCCGGGTGCAGTAACCGGTGGAGGTGTTGGCCGGGGAGTTGCAGAACCGGTCGGGGTTCTCCCAGGCGGTCACCCCGCCCCAGTTGTCGCGGAAGTTGTTGTCGTGCACGTCGATCAGATCGGTCCGGGCCGGGATCCCCTGCTCGCCGCCGGACTCCGACAGGTACACCGCGGCGACCGGGAACCCGTCGCCCCGGGCCGCGTAGGTCCGCCCGTTGACCAGGTTGTTGTGCTCGATGTCGTTGTCCCGCAGCGTCAGGTTGTAACTGATCTCGTAGATCACCGCCGCCGCGTCGTTGTCGGTGATCACGTTGTCGCTGATCAGGAAGTCGTTGTTGTCGGTGTCGGCCCACAGGCCGGGTCCCCGGTTGGCGTGGATCCAGTTGTGCTGGATGTCGGCGCCGTTCACGGCCCAGAACTTCGCCCCGCCGGTGCACCCGCAGCCCGGTACCCGCGCCTCCCACGCGTCGACGTCGTTGCCGGTGATCTCGTCGTCGTCGACGACCAGACCGGTGATGTGGTCGCCGGACTGGTAGGCGTTCAGCCCGTACTGGCCGTTGTCGCGCAGGCAGCTGTCGCGGACCTGCTCCTGGGCCCCGGCCATCACTCCCGCCCCGCTGTTGCCCTGGATCACGTCGTGGGCGATGACCCAGCCGTCCGCGGAGTCGTGGTTGACCACGCCCTCGTCGCGCGGGGCGCGGAATCCCTGCACGGTCAGGTGGGTGATGTGCACGCCGACGGCCTTGCCGGTGAAGGCGTAGTTGTTGACCCCGTCGCCGTCGAGGACCGCTCCGGGGGCTCCGACGAAGGTGTCGTTGTCCTTCGGGATGACCTGCGCGTAGGCGCCGGGGCCGAGGCTGTGTCGGCCCGGGGCCAGCCAGAAGGTCGACCCGGGCGGGGCGGCGGCGGTCTTCGTGCCCAACTCGCCGGGCATGATCGGGTCGATCGTGATCGCCCCGACCGGGGGCTGGTCCGGTCCGGATTCCGGGTGGTCGCACACGTGCGGGCCGCGGTCCCCACCGCCCGCCTGCACCGCGGCTGCGGCGACGGCCGTGGCCACCGCGCCCGGTTGGGTGGCCGCCGGCGGCGAGCAAGCCGCCAGCATCACAGCGACCGCCGGCAACGCGCACCGGCCGGCGCGACCCAGTCGCCCCACGTCGCCCCCTCTCTCCACGTGCTCCGAGCACCCGCTGTCCCGGGGGCTCCGGTCGCCCGCTCCCTACCCCGACCGGGGGTGGCGTCACTCCTCAGGGAGCCGGTCGGATGGCGGCGGACCCGGCGCCGGCAGCGGTGTCCGCGACGGGCTGCCAGGCCGCCGGGGGCGCCGCCGGGGCGCCCATCGCGATCAGCCGAACCAGTCTGGGAATCTGCGCCTTGGCCGCCGGGTCGATGGCCGCGCAGGAATCCACCCCGGCCAGGGTGTCCAGCGCCTCGTTCTGCTCCTGCGAGCTCAGCCCGGTGACCGGTCGGCCGTAGGCCTGCGTCAGGGCCTGTTCCGGATCCACCCCGGCACCGATCGCGTCCAGCACCGCCGCCGGCCGGTCGCCTTCCCCCGCCGAACAGGCCGTGAGCGCAGCGGCCGCCGGCGCCGGCTGGGCCGACGGCGGGGCCGGAGTCGGGGCGGCGGCCGCGGAACTGCACCCGGCCAACGCGATCAGCAGCAGACCCACGGCCGGCCGGCGGACCTGCCGGGACAGGCGCGATCGGGTGCCGGGGTCCGTACGGGATTGCGGTCGCCGGGTCATGGTGGCGTCCTCCGGTCTGGTTCATGACGGATCACCGTCGGGGGCCCAGGGGTGGTCCATGCAGGCCGCGGCCAGGAACGCCAGCAGCAGGTAGGTGTCGGCGTCGCCGAGCCCGACCTCGGTCCAGGAGGCCATCAGCAGGTACCCGGTGAGGAACACCGCGACGGTGCGCCCCGGCGACGGGCGCGCCGACAGCACCCCGAGCACCAGGACCGCGAAGATCGCCGCCACCAGCGCCAGCCCGATCAGGCCCTGTTCCCAGTAGACCGACAGCCAGGTGCTGTCGATGGACAGGCCGCCGAAGGACTTGTCCGACAGGCCGGTGCCGACGAACCGGTCGGCGGTGCTGCGGGGTTGCGTCAGCAGCACCCCCCACACGATCTGACGACCACTCAGATTGGCGAGGTCCTGGGTGGACTCACCGCGTTGCAACCAGTGCATGACGAAGCCGCCGGCCGCCGTCGCGGCGACCGCGGCGATCGCGAGCACGCAGACCAGGAAGTTCGCGGCCCGCCGGCTGGCCAGCAGCGCCGAACCGGCGGCCAGGGCCAGACCGAGGACCAGTCCGGCCATGGCCGTGCGGGTGTGGGTGGACAGCAGCAGGAACAGGGCCGGGACCGCGGTCAGCGCCGCGGTGCGGCCGGTCAGCATCCCCGTCATCCAGGCGGTCCCGGCCAGCCCGGCCAGCACCGCCGCGAACTGCGCGACCTGCGGGGGCGGCATCGGCCAGATCGCGCCCACCAGGCGGCCCTGGTCGCCGTGCAGGGACCTGCCGCCGCTGGCCACGATGCCGACGGCCACCAGACCCAGCACGCCGATCGAGGTCCGCAGGTGGTGCCGCAGCAGGGCCGTCGGGTTGCGCCACAACGGGGTCAGCAGCCACAGGCACGCCACCACGACCAGGTAACGGGCGGCCCGTAGCAGCGCGCCCGGCCCCGGCTCCATCCGCGCCGAGGACGCCGCCGCGACCAGCGCGAGCACGCTGACCAGCGTCATGAACAGGCTCGGCCGGATCAGCAGCCTGCGGTTGCGGACCACCACCAGCAGCAGGGCGCCGGCCAGCGCGCCCATGGTGATCACCTGGCCGGCGGCGTGCGGGAAACCGAGGATGCTGACGCCGTTGAACGCCAGCGTGTTCACCACCAGCAGCGCCCACACCGCCCCGTACCCGACCGGTGCGGCCGGCGGCGGCGATGCCCGCTCCGGCCGCACCGGGGCACGGTGCAGGACACCTCCGGCCCGGCCCGCCTGGGCCGGCCGCGGGTCCACGGCGCTCGGGGCCGACCCGAGGATTGTCATGCCGACCCTGGCCCGGATCGGCTCACCACTGCCACTCCAGCACCGAGACCAGGGGCTCGATCGGGGCCCCACCCGTCGGGGACGCCGGGAGGGTGCCGCGCCCGATCAGCGCCCAGGCCGGTTGCTTACGCCCGAAGCCCGGGGAGTACCAACCGGTCGGCGGCTCGACCTCTCCCCGGTGCGCGGTCCAGGTCAGCGTCGCCGGCAGGGTCAGGGTCGCGGTGCGGTCCAGGTCGCCGGCGCGCCAGGACAGCCGTGCCTGAGGGCCCGTCAGTTCGACGTCGACCTGCGGGCCGAGGTGGAAGGACAGCCGGGCGGGCAGGGCCCGCGGCGTGTGCACCCGATCGCTGATCACGAGCGTGCGGGTGGCCGGGTCCAGGACCAGGGTCCGGTTGTGCCGGGCGCCGAGGCGCTCGAGGTACCCGTCGTGCTCGCCGGTCCAGCGGCCGGGGCCGGTCGGGTCCTGGTGGGCGACCAGCACCCGGCTGCGGGCCTGCCGGACCCAGAGGAACGGCCCGCCCGAGACGGACTGGTCGACCCCGTCCAGTTCGAGCGTGTTGTGCCCGGCGGTGGAGCGGAACGCCGCCCGCCAGGCCGGTTGCCCGTGGTAGCAGTACGTGCCCGGGTCGGCCAGCACGTCGACCCCGTCGATGCGGACCTCGACCGACAGCGCGTCGGCGTGGGCGTGGGCGGCGATCGCGCCGAACCCGTGCGGCCCGCCGTCGGCGCGCACCCACACCTCACCGGCGCGGTCCGGGTCGTGCGCGCACAGGATCGTCAGCCCGGCGTCGGCGAAGTGCACGGGCCGACCCGGGCACCGCGGCCCGAGGTCCGCACGGGGTCGGATCAACGCGCCCAGGCACGCGGAGTGGACCGTGGCCGGCGGCAGGTGCGGCCACCAGTCGGCCGGGCCGAACACGTCGGCGGCCACGCGCAACAAGCCGCCGGCCCGGTCCGCGGTCGGCTCGAGGGCGTCCAGGGCCAGGGCCTGCCCGTCGTCGCCGTCACCCTGCCGCGGCGGGCGGCCGGTGCAGTCGACGGTGGCGGCCAACGCGTCGGACATGCGCAGCAACAGACCCGGCAGGCGGTCCGACACCGGGTGCCCGGCCGCGTCGGCCTCGGCCAGGGCGACCAGGCCGAGTTCGAGCACCAGCAGGTGGTAGTCGGAGGCGAGCTCGCGGTTCAGCCCGGAGGCGAAGGTGTTCGCCTCCACCGCTGCCGACAACGCCGCCGCCGACTGCTCCCGCCACCGGGCGGACTCGGCGAACCAGTCGAAGGCGCAGGCGGCCACGAACCGGCCGGTGGCCTCGGCGACCAGATGGTTGTTGGCCGAGGAGCCGACGCTGGGCAGGGCCGCCAACCACGTCTGGTGGGCGTGCAACTGCGCGTGCGCCTCGGGATTCTCGTCGAAGACCTCCCCGATGCGGGGCCATTCGCTGAGCAGTCGACGCGTCCAGGTCCAGGAGATCAGCCGGATGCCCAGCTCGATCCCGCTGATCCAGTGCGGTCCGCGGATCGGCGGATTGGCCGACCACCACGACTTCAGGTGCTCGGCGACGCGATCGGCGTAGCGCTCGTCGCGGGTCAGCCGCCAGGCCGCGGCCAGCACCGTCAGGTGGTGATGGCGCGACAGTTCCCAGATCTGCTTGATGTCCCCGACCCGGGACTCATCGCGGTATGCGACGTCGAAGGCGAAGGTCTCGGCCGGGGCCCGGCGCCCGGTCCGCGGATCGGCGAACCAGTCCGGGGCGACCAGGTCCTCGCGGGCCACACCGAGGAACTGCGCCCGGCCGGTCAGCAGCGCCTCGGCGTGCGCCAGCAGCTGCGCGGGCGCGGGCTCCGGGACGGCGGCAACCACACCGGCGGCCAACCCGGCCGGTCCGGCCCCGCGCACCGCGGGCGGGAGCGGACCGGTGCCCTGGGCAGACGGGAATCCGCGCCGGCGCCAGGTCTCCACGACCGCGCGGGCCCGCACCCGGGCGGCGACCTCGGCCGGCCCCATCCGGGACAACCGACGCAGGTACCAACCGGCGGCGGGCATCAGGCCACGCCGACCGGGGGCAGGGCGACCCGCGCGGGCTCGACCGCGACCGGGCCGCCGGTGGCCAGGCTGCGGGCGACCGCGAGGGTCGCGCGGGTCGTGGCGATCAGGGACTCCAGGCGGATCGGCATCGGGGTGCCGTGCAGCACCGCGGCGGTGAAGGCCTCGAGTTGGCCGCGTTGGCCCTTGTCCGGCGCGACCGGCAGCCGCCCGGAGCTCCACCGCGTCGGGCCGTGCACGGTGGCGCGCCGGAAGTCGTCCAGTCGCATCAGCGTCCCGTCGGCGATGACCTCCAGGAACTCCTTGCCGGCCTTCGGGCTGCCCGCCGACGCGTAGGTGATCGCGGCCGTGGAGTCATCGTCGTACCGCAGGAGGATCTGCAGGTCGGCCTGCTCCCGGGTGGCGGTGGCGAACACCGAGACCGGGCGGGCGCCGAGCAGCCAGGTGACCGTGTCGAGGAAATGCCCGCCCTCACCGGCGAATCGGCTGCCCTCGGTCGCGGTCTGCGTGTACCAGGAGTCCTTGCCCAGCGGCCCGGCATTCACCAGGTAGCGCACGGTCGCCGGGCCGACCCGGCGCCCCAGGCGGCCCTTGGCCGCCCGCAGCAGCGGGGCGAAGCGGCGGTTGAACCCGACGTGCAGACGGTCGTTGCCGGACTCCGCGACCGCGTCGGTCACCAGCCGGATCTCCTCCTCCGAGAGAGCCAGCGGCTTCTCCACGAACACCGCCTTGCCGGAACGCAACGCCCGCGCGGTCAACTCCGCGTGCGAGGAGTGCCGGGTGACCACGAACACCGCGTCGATCGCCGGATCCTCCAGAACCTCGCTCAGGTCCGTGCCGGCCGCGGCGAAACCGAACTTGCCGGCCGCGTTGGCCGCCGACAGCGCGGTCGTGGTCACCACCCGCGACAGCCGCACGTCGGCGCGACCGGTCAGGTGCGGCAACAGCATCGAACCGGCGTACGCGCCGGCGCCGACGAAACCGACCTGCAGCGGCCGGGTCGCCGGCCGGGCGCGGCACGGCGCGGCGTCCGGCACGGACTGCGGCGCCTTCGTCGCGGTGCCCGGAACCGCCGCGCCGCTATGGGTTTCTCGCTCGCCGACCGCCGGCTCGACGGGCGTCTCCTCCGGTGCCGGGTAGCGGAACAGCACCGCCACCGCGTCGAGTTGCCCCTGCGACAACCGGCGGTAGGTCTCGACGGCGTCGGAGAAATCGGCGACGCGGGAGATCAGCGCACCGATGTCCAGTCGGCCGCGGGCGACCAGGTCGACGAAGCACTCCAGATTGCGTCGCTCGGTCCAGCGCACGTAACCGGCCGGGTAGTCCCGCCCGTGCAGTTCGTAGTCCGGGTCGTAGCGGCCCGGGCCGTAGGAACGGGAGAAGCGGACGTCGAGTTCCTTCTCGTAGGCGGCGTTCCACGGGAAGGTCATCACGCACTTGCCGATGTCGACGACCCGGCCGCGGTCCCGCGCCGAGCGCACCGCCAACTCCACCGGGGCGGCGTCCTTCGACCCGGCGGTGATCAGCACGTGGTCGACCCCGCGGCCGCCGGTGAACCCGGCGATCACGTTGTCCAACGCCGGTCCCGGCGGGGCCGCGCACAACGCGCCGCTCTGCTCGGCCAACTTGCAGCGCTGCGGGGAGAGGTCCGCGCCCAGCACCCGCACCCCGTTGGCGACGAGCAACTGCACGGCCAACTGCCCGATCAGGCCCAGCCCGAGCACCAACGCGTTCTCCCCCAGCGCCGGCTCGGCCCGCCGCACGCCCTGCAGCGCGATCGCCCCCACGGTGGCGAACGCCGCGTGCGCCGGGTCGACCTCCGGACCGACGCGGGTGCACAGGTTGCGCGGGATCCAGTTCTGCTCGGCGTGCAGCGCGTGCTCGTTGCCGGCCGCGGCGACGAGGTCCCCGACGCTCAGGTCGCGCACCCCGGCGCCGACCTCGGTCACCACCCCGCACAGCGAGTAACCCAGCGGGGTCCACGAGTCCAGCTTGTTGGTGACCTTGCGGTAGGTGGCGACCGGACCCTGGCTGGAGGCCGAGGCCAGCACCTTGGCGACCTGGTCCGGCCGGGCCCGGGCCTTGCCCAGCAAGGACAACGAGGCTTCGGAGACCTTCATCAGCTCGGTACCGGTGGAGATCAGCGAGTAGCGGGTTCGCACCAGCACCCCGCCGGGCTTGCACGCGGGCACCGGGACCTCGATGAGGCTCAGCTCACCGCTCTTGTAGTTCTGCGCCACCTGCAGCATGAGGATCCCTTTCCGGACAGGCTTTCTGACTGGCCCTCAGGCCGCGGTGACCATCGACGTACCGGCTGCCCGCCCGGCCGACACCCCGGCCGCGCCCGCCTGCCGGTACCAGAACTCCAGCGTGAGCAGGTGCCACAGGTGCTTGGCGCGGTCCTCGCTGCGGGCCGCGTCCTGCGCGATCAGGCGCCGCACCGCGTCGCGGCGCAGGAACCCGGCCGCCACCAGTTCCCCGTCGGCGACCATCTCCGACACGAGCGGGGCGAGTGCCCCGGACATCCAGGACCGCAACGGCGCGCTGAACAAACCCTTCGGGCGGTGCACCACCGAGTCCGGCAGCACGCTCGCCGCGGCCTGCTTCAACGCCAGTTTCCCGCGCCGGCCGCGGATCTTCTCCGCACCGGACAACGCGAAGGCGGCCTTGACCACCTCGACGTCGACGAACGGGACCCGCACCTCCGCCGAGGCGGCCATGCTCGCCCGGTCGGTGTAGGTCAGGTTCAGGCCGGGCAGGAACAGCCGCGCGTCGGCCAGGCACATCCGGTTGACGTGATCGTCGAGCGCCTGGTCGGCATAGATCGCGTCGTGCTCGGCCAGCACGTCGGCGGCCACCTGCGCCAGGTCCGGGTCGATCAGGTCGAGCAGTTCGGAATGGTCGTAGAGGGTGTAGCTGCGCCGGAACGCCTGCGCCTCCGGCAGTTCGGCGAAGGACAGGAACCGTTTGGCGAACCGCACCGAGCGGTACCCGCGGCGCGAACCGGCCACCGGCAGCCGGCCGACCGCCGCGGCCATCCCGCCGCGCAGCGGCCCCGGCACCTGCCGGTAGCGCAACGCCATCAGGTTCGCGGCGTGCTTGCGGTAGCCGCCGAACAGTTCATCGGCGCCCATCCCGGACAGCAGCACGGTGATCCCGGCCTCCCGCGCGGCACGGCTGATCAGGTAGGTGTTGATCGCCGCCGGGTCCCCGATCGGCTCGTCGAGGTGGTGCACGAGCAGCGGCAGCATTTCCCTTACGTCCGGGGCGATCTCGATCTCGTGCAGCTTGACGCCGAACCGCCCGGCCACCTCACGGGCGTAGCGCAGGTCGTCGGGCATCGCCTCCATCCGCGCGTCCTGGGCACGGAAGGCGATCGTGAACGCGGTCAGGTCCGGGTTCTCCCGGGCAGCCAACGCGGTCAGGTAGCTGGAGTCCAACCCGCCGGACAGGAACGCACCGACCCCGACGTCGGAGATCAGGTGCCGGCGGGTCGAGTCGGCCACGATCGCCGCCAGGTCCGGGGTCGCGGCCCCGGCCGCGGCCCCGGCCGCGGCCTCGGCCACCTCACGCAGCGAGAAGTAGCGACCCTCGGCGACCCGCCCGTCCGGGGCGATGCGCAACCAGCAACCCGGTTGCAGCTTCGACACCTCCCGGATCGCGCACCGCGTGTCCGGCACCCAGTAGTACAACAACGAGGCCACCATCGCCCCGGCATCCATGCTCAGCTGTGGCCCCAATGCGGCCACGATCCCTTTCAGTTCCGAGGCGAACACCAGCCCCGCGCCGCCGCGGTGCACGAACAACGGCTTGATGCCCAACTGGTCGCGGGCCAGGGTCAGCTCACCGGTGGCCTCGTCGAGGACCGCGAACGCGAACATGCCGCGCAACCGCGGCAGGCACTCGATTCCCCAGCGCCGCCAGGCCTCCAGCAGCACCTCGGTGTCGGAGTGCCCGACGAAGGCGACCCCGGCCGCGCCCAGTTCGGCGCGCAGTTCCGGGTAGTTGTAGAGCTCACCGTTGTAGACCAGGGTCAACCCACCCCGACGCATCGGCTGCGCGCCGGCCTCCGACGGGTCCAGGATCGCCAGCCGGCGGTGCCGCAGTTCCACCGGGACCCCGGCGCACGCCAACCCGACCGCACCGTGCCCGTCCGGGCCGCGGTGCTCCAGCGCACCGATGATCCGGTCGGCCACCGCCGCCGCGTCGGGCCAGGCGTAGGTGCCGGCTATCCCGCACACCGGACACCCCCGGGGGCGGCTGCCCGTTTGACGTGACGGGCCGTCAGTTCGTCGTACAGCGCGACATATGCGGGCACCTGGCAGCGCCAGGCCAGCACCTGCTCGACCCGCCACCGCCCGGCCTCGCCCATCTGCTCGCGGCGCAGTTCGTCGTCGAGCAGTTCGAGGATCTTCCCGGCGAAGTCCTCGGTGCGGTTGGGTTGCGCGTACAGGGCCGAGGAATCGGCCGAGACCTTGGTCTCGATCAGGTCGAAGGCGACCACCGGCAGGCCGTAGGCCAGGTACTCCATGGTCTTGTTCATCGTGGACACGTCGTTCAGCGGATTGCGCGGGTCCGGGCACAGGCCGACCACCGCGGTGGACAGGATTTCCTGGACCTGCGCATCCGGGACCCGTCCGGTGAAGTGCACGTGCTCGCCGAGGTTCAGTTCGGCGGCCAGGCGGTGCAGTGCCGGCGCGGCATCGCCGCTGCCGATCAGCGTGAGCCCGACGTCGGTGCGGCCGTGGGTGTGCACGATGTGGTGCATCGCGTGCAGCGCCAGGTCGACGCCGTCCTGCGGGCCCATCACCCCGAGGTAGGCCAACAGGTGCTTGTGCCCGCGGCGCAGTTCCTCGACCGGTGCCCCGGCGCGCATCCGGTCCGGGTCCGGCCCGGTGCGCACCACCGTCACGTGCTCCGGTCGCTTGCGGCCGCGGCGCAACGCGACCGACCGGTAGGACTCGTTGGTGGACACCACCCGGTCGGCCACGGCGTAGGTGATGCGTTCGGTGGCCAGCAACGCCCGGTGCACGATCCGCGGCCCCTCGGGCCAGCGCGACTCGTACAGTTCCGGGCACAGGTCGTGCTGATCGAAGACCACTCGCGCGCCCCGGGCCTTGAACGGCAGCGCCGCGGCCCACAGCACGTCCGGCGGGTTGCACAACTGCACGACCTGGAACGGCCGCCGCCGCCAGGCCTTGGCCAGTCCCCTGAACGAGGCCGTCACCGAATAGGCGTACTCACCGACGAAAGCGGCCTGGTGGGTGATCGGCGGGAAGGCCCGGTACTTGTACAGGTGCACGCCCTCGTGCAGTTCGTAGGAGGGATCCCCCGGGCCCTTCGGGCAGACCACCGACACCTCGTACCCGGCGTCGCGCAACGCCTGGCACTCCAGCCAGACCCGGCGGTCGAAGGGCACCGGCAGGTTCTGCACGACGATCGCCACATGAGCGGCGGAAGACTTGCTCACCAGCCGATCCCTTCGTAGCCGGGCAATGCTTCGACGGCGGCGCCCAGCCGCCCGGTCAGGTCGAACACAGCCGCCGGGCGCGCCGTCACGACCGCTGCCGTCACCGCCGCGGCGGCCGTCGAGACGACCACCACCGGGGCGCCGTCCAGGGCTTGTTCGGGTGTCTCGCAGAGCACCCGACCCAGGTGCGGCAACCGTTCGTTGACGGTGCGCAGGTTGGCCCCGCGCAGACGGGCCGGGTTGACCACCGGGTCGTTGATGCGCAGGTCGATTCCCTTGCCGATGAGCCTTTCGGCGAGTTCGACGTTGGGGCTCTCCCGCAGGTCGTCGGTGGCCGCCTTGAACGCCAACCCCAGCAGGGCGACTCGCCGGTCCGCGCCGCCGACCTCGTCCACCCGGCGCACCACGCGGTCGGCCAGGTCGCGGACCACGACCTCGTTGGACGGCAGCACCCCGGCCAGCACCGGCAGGTCGACCGAGTGCACCCGGCTCAGGTGCAGCAGGCTGCGCACGTCCTTGGGCAGGCACGAACCGCCGAAGGCGAACCCGGGGCGCAGGTAGGCCGGCGAGACGTTCAGCACGGTGTCCTGCACGAACAGTTCCATGACCTCGCGGGAGTCCACCCCCACACAGCGGTAGAGCCGCGCGAGTTCGTTGGCGAAGGTGACCTTCAGGGCGTGGAAGGCATTGCAGGACAGCTTCAGGCTCTCCGCGACCGACACCGGCACCTCGTGCACCGGGGCGTCGACGAATCCGAACAGTTCCCGCAACGGGCCGGTCGCGGCCGGTTCGCCGCCCAGCACCACGAACGGCGGGTCGAAGAAGTCGGCGACCCCGCAGCCCTCGCGCAGGAACTCCGGGCACATCGCCAGGTGCACGTCGCGGCCCAACCGGCCCCGGCAGGTCTCCTCCAGGGCCGGGGCCAGCACCCCGGCGACGGTGCCCGGCGGCACGGTGGAACGGATCACCACGACGTGCGGGCCGGGGCGGTCGCGCAGCACGGTGCCGATGTCGGCGATCACCCGGCGCACGTAGCTGACGTCGGTGGCGCCGTTGGCCGCCGAGGGCGTTCCGACGCAGACCAGGCTCACCGTCGCCTCGCGCAGGGCCTCGGCCAGGTCGCCGGTGGCCCGCAGCGCCCCGGTGGCCACGGCTTTCGCCGTCAACGGGTCCAGGCCCGGCTCCACGACCGGGCACCGACCGGCGTTCAGCGCCTGAACCTTGTCCGGGTCGACGTCGACCCCGATCACCTCGTGCCCGCGGTCGGCCAGGCACGTCGCGGAGACGGCGCCGACGTAACCCAGGCCCAGGACGGCAACCTTCATGTCACGACTCCTCGTCGCAGTTGGAACATCCGCTCGAAGGCCGCACCGGCGAAACCGTCCGTACGGTCGTGCCTGTCCGGGTCGACCAGGAACACCGCGGCCACCGGGATCCCGAGGGTGCGCAGGTCCTCGGCACCGTCGGCCAGGCCGGCGGCGCTCTCGTGCCCGGGGCGCACCAGCAACACCGCGACCCGGTCCGTGGCGTCGCCGGCGGCCCACGGCCCGGCCGGGCGCAGCGAGCCGATCTGCAACTGGGCCGCCGATCCCGCGACGCTCTCCGGCGGAGACAGTTGCACCGCCCCGGCGACCCGGGTGTGCGCATCGCGCACCCGCGCCGGTGCCCCGCCCAGGGCCGCGGTGGGCCGGGTGTCGAGTTGCCCGGCGGCCGCGGCGGTCACGTCCAGGGCCACGGCCGGGCAGCCGCTCTCCAGCACCAGCACGCGATTGCCGTCGCGCAGCAGCCGGGCCAGCAGACCTGCCGCGGCGGCCGGGTCGAGCCGGCGCCGGTGGCCGTGCCGGATCCGCACGACGTCCAGGGCGATCGGTTCACCCAACGCGGTGGCGACCTCACGGCGGCGCAGCGGACGGTCGGCGACGATCACACCGAGCACGGCGGCCGCGGCGCCGGCGAGCAGCCCGAGCAGGCCTCCGGCAACCGGCAGGATCAGCTTGTGGTGGTCGGGAACCGCGATCGGCGGGTCGACCACGCGGCTGCCGGCCGCCGCGGTCGTGGCGGTGGTCTGCAGGTCGGTGGCCCGGCCAGTCAGGTCGTCCATCCGGGTCAGCAGGTCCTTCTGCAGGTCCTCCAACGACTGGATCTGCGCCGGGTAGGTCGAGGCCGCCAACGATCGGGTGACCTCGGTCAGGTTCTGCTCCAGCCGTCCGCGTTGGGCGAGCAGGTCGGAGGCCTGGGTGCTTGCGTTCTGCTGCTGCTGAGCCCGGTAGGCGCCCAGGAACGCCTCGGTGACCGCGGCGACCGTGCGCTGAGCCTGCTGCGGGTTCGGCGACCGGGCGGTCACCTTGATGACGTCCGGGGCCGCGTCCGAGCACGAGTAGGAACCGCTCAGCGCCGCCGGGGAGATCCCCAGCCGCGCGGCGGCCGGCCCGGCGACCGCACCACCGGAGCACAACGCCGCCCCGGTACTGGGCATCACCCCGGGGATGACCTCCGCACCCGCGGCCTGCAGCACCCCGGACTGCTGGTTGTAGTCCTTCAACGGCCCGGGCCGATCGCCGCGGGAGACCAGCACCGCGGCACTGGCCGACGAACCGCCGTGCAACCGCGGCACGGCCAGCCCGAGCAGCACGCCGACCAGGGCACCGATCAGGCACCAGCGCCGGCGCAGCCGTACGGCGACAACGAGACGATCGAGTTCCACCAACGGTTCCAGCCGGGCGCCGAGCGGGGTCGGGGTCGGCTGCAGGCCGCTCATGCCGGTGCTCCCACCGAGGCGCGCCGCAACCGGGCCGGCCGCGGCGCCGCGGCGAGCTCGGGTGTGACCAGCAGGACGGCGTGCGGTGCGGCGCCGGCGTCGTGGCAGGCCCCGGCCAGTTGGTGCAGCGCAGCCGCCGTCATCGTGCCCGCGGTGACCACCAGCACCAGGCGGGCCGCGGGGTCCAGGTCAGGCAGCGTGCCCCCGAGCGCGGCCACCTGCCGGACCGGCGGTGCCGACACCGGCAGTCGGCCGATCAACTTCCCGGCGGTCGCCGCGGCCACCGGATCACCGCCCGGGTGGACGACGGTCAGGGCCGGCACCGGGCCGGCCTGCGCGTCGAGCAGTCGGGAGACCGCGCGGCGCCACCGGATCTCCTCCGCGTCGGTCGGGATCCGGTCCGGGGCCGGGGCCGGGGCCGGGGCCGGGACGGTAGCCGGCACCGGGGCGCCGGCGGCGCGGGCGACCTGGGCGGGTTCGTAGAGGCGGACGTCGCGGCGGCGCGCCAGAACGAGCCCGAGTGCGACCAGCAGCGGGGCCAGCAGGGTCGGGGCGAGGATGCGCCGGGCGGTGGCGAACCGGCCCGGCGGGATCGGCGTCGACTGGTCGATCGGGGTGAACCAGTCCTGCCGGCCGGAAGCCACCTGCGCGGCGGCGATCTTGTCCTGCAGGTCGGTGATGTCCTGCCCGAGGCGCTCCTGCGACTTCTGCAGATCGACCTGCTCCACCCGGGCCGCCTCACCCAACGGGCCGGTGGCGTTCACGCGCGGGTCGGTGTCGATCTGGTTCAACCGGTCGGCCACCGCGGCCAGTTGCGCGTTGACCGGGGCCAACTGCCGGGTCAACGACGCGGCCTGATCGGTGGCGGACTGCCGCTGCAGGCCACCGGAGTAGTCGATGTACGCGGCGGTGTAGGCCGCGATGAGCTTGCGGGCGCCGTCGGTCGAGCCGGCCTGCGCGGTCAGCCGCACGACGTCGTGGGTGAGCTTGGCCGCCGTCAGGTCGTTCGCCAGTCGCCCGGCAGCCGAACCCGGCAGGCTCGCCGCGACCTTGTCGACGACCGCCCGGCTGGACGCGATCCGCGCCTCGGTGTCGGCGCGCTTCGGGTCGTTCGGGTCCTGCGGGAACATCACCGCCGAGGTCGCCACCGCCTGCGGCGGGCGCACCGCGTTCCAGGCCAGTCCGAACAGCAACCCGGCCACCGCGGCCACCGACAACCACCGCAGGCGGCGGCGCACCGCGGCCCACGCGGCCCCGGCGGAGATCGTCTCCTCCATCAGTAGGCCCCGCCGGCCCGCACGACCGCCCGGATCGTGCGGACCACGATCAGCGCGTCGGACAGCAGCGACCAGTTCTCCACGTAGGTCAGGTCCAGCCGGACCGACTCGACCCAGGACAGGTCGCTGCGGCCGGAGACCTGCCACAGCCCGGTCATCCCCGGGCGGACCAGCAACCGCCGGCGCGCGGCCTCGTCGTAGGCCCGGATCTCCTCCGGCAACGGCGGGCGGGGGCCGACCAGCGACATCGAACCGGCGAGCACGTTGAACAACTGCGGCAGTTCGTCGATCGAGTAGCGCCGCAGCACCCGACCGACCCGGGTCACCCGCGGGTCGTCGCGGACCTTGAACATCGGCCCGGCCCCGTTGTCGGACTCGACGAGTTCGGCCCGCCGTTGCTCGGCGTCGGGCACCATCGAGCGGAACTTGACCATCGTGAACGGCTCACCGTTCTTGCCCAACCGACGGGCCCGGTAGAACAGCGGGCCGCGCCCGGAGCACCGCACGGCCAGGGCCGCGGCCAGCAGCACCGGGGACAGCGCGATCAGCAGGAGCAGTGCACCGACCCGGTCGATCACGGCCTTGGTCAACCGTTGCAGGCCGAAGAACTTGGGCTCCTCCAGCCGCAACACGGGAACGCCGTCCAGCGGGCACATCACCACGCGCCGACTGGCGATCTCCATCAGGCCCGGATCGACGGCGATCTCGGTGCCGGTGCCCTCCAGGTCCCAGGTCAGCTCGTGCAGTCGCCGGCTGGACCAGCCGGTGTCCGGGGCCACGCACACCACGTGGTAGCCGAAGCGCAGGACCGTGTCCACGACCGCCTCCAGGCCCCCCAGGACCGGCACGCCGTGCACGGTCCGCGGCGCCCCGCCACCCTCGCGGCGGATCGAGCCGTCGTCGTCGGACAGGCACACCCCGGTGACCGCCCAACCGGCGCGGGAGCGTCGGGCCCGGTCGATGACCGGGGCGACGGTGGTCCCGGAGCCGACGACCAGCACGTTGCGCATGCAGCGGTCCTGGCGGCGCAGGCGGGTGACCCGCCAGCGGATCAGCAGTCGGGTCGAGGTGGCGCCCACCAGCGCCATCGGGACGACCCCGAACGCATACGGGCGAAGCGCGGGCTGCTCCAGCGCGAGCCCGGGCAGGGTGGTGAGCAGACCGAGCCAGACGAAGGCCCGCACGAGGCGGTTGAACTCCTCGGTGCCGTGCCCGAGCACCCGGGGGTCCCAGGCCCGCGCGGCGTACAGGGCCAGCGCCCCGGCCGCGACGACCGAGCAGGCCATCACGATCTGCGCGGTGGTGAACGAGTCGACCGAACCCCACCAGCGGTAGCCCACCGCCGACGCGCTCAACGCGAGCAGGTCGGTGGCGGCGACGCATCGGGAGTAGCGCGACTGCCAACGCGGCCGGGCGACCGTGACCCGCACCGCGACGTTGGTGGCCAGGTGCTGCGCCGCCGGCCGCGCACTCGCCCGGTGGCCGTGGCCGTGGCCGTGCGCCGCCGGGTCCAGCCGTCGGGTCAGCCGCAGGATCCGGCTCAGCTCCGACGGGTTCGGTGCCGCGGTGGTCGGTGTGACTGCAGGCTCGATGCCCAGAACCATTGGTGCGCCCCGTACGAGATCAGGACGTCGGCTGGAGTTCACACGTTCCGAGGCGCGCGTGACCGCCACCCGCCGAATCCGAGTTACTCAACAATTCGACGAACAACAGCATTTTCCGTGTGCGCAATGCGCTTGTCCGGGTGCCGCCCCCCGCTTGTCTGCGGGTGTACGGGTGGCCCGGGATATCGAGGACCTAGATCGGTGCGCCGATACGGAATCGGCTTCCGACGGCCGAACCATAACAGTCGATCAGCAGAATGCAAACCGCCTGGCTTTTCCATTCTCGGTATCCGTGAACGGTTGCTGAACAACCGTCCAATCCGAAGAAAGGCTCAATTCAAGGGTTCACCCCGGCCCCGCAATTCAAACTATGGCCTGCGTCACAAAACGCTGCCGACCCACCGAATCACGAGGTCCGGCGGCATGCCGTGCCGGGGTTGTGCGACCCAATCGGGCTGAGGTAGAAGTTGATCAGTGCAGGCTGTTGGTGCTGCGGATTTATCTTGCGACGTCGGGGAAAGCAGGGGCGAGAGCTACCTGCCGCGAAGCGTCCGACGTCCACGGTGAGTCGTGCACCCGAGCTTGTCGCCACGCCGGGAATCGGTCCGAATATCATTCGGTATACGGTGGTCTCGTGCCGGTGCGGGCGATACGCCGTGGAGTCGGGCCGTGGTGATTGCACCCGACCCGTCGTCGGCCCCGCGCACCCCGACCTATCCGGTTCGCGACGAATTCATCGGCCGCGACCGTGGATTTCTTTACGGGTGCACAATTGTCGGCGCGCTGACTTTAACCGGCGGCGCGGTGGCATTCGCAGTCCATCCACCGGCCGGCGTCGACTGGTGGAGTGAGCATCGCGATCCGGTAGGTCAACCCTGGCGCGGACTCGCCCATTTGCTGGACACGATCGGCAACAGATACGTGGCCACCGCGCTGGTGATCGCCGGAATGCTTTGCTGCCGCGCTGCGCGGCGTCGCGCCGACATGGTGCTGGTCGGCCTCGGCTCAATCGCGGCCCCGGCGACGGCGGAGATCCTCAAACCTCTGGTGGGCCGTCGCATCCACCAGTGCTGCCTGTCCTACCCCAGCGGACATGTGGCCTTCGCGACCGCCTGGGCGCTGAGCCTGGCGCTGGCACTGGCCGGCGCCCGCGCCTGGGACCGGCGCCGGACCCGGCGGTTGGTACCCGCGGCGGCCCTGGCGGTCGGTGCGGCGATCTCGTGGGCGGTGATCGTGCTGAACATCCACTACCCGACCGACGCGCTCGGTGGCGCCGCGACGGCGTTCGCGGTCGTACCGTCGATCGCGCTGGTCCTCGACCGAGTCGGGCGGCCGGTCCGTCCGGATCATGGTCGCCCCCTGCCCCGCTCGCGCCGAGGCATTCCTGGCACTTGGTAACCGGCTCGTGAAATCCGCGCCACGAGCGGTCGGCGTCCACCTGCCGGCGGCGCCGGGCGCGGTCCCGGGCCGGGTGATTTGACCCAAAGCTGGATCTCTCCGTACGCCCCCCCGACCATGCGCCACCTAACGTGACTGTTGTTGTTGATGAGGTTTGTGGGACGAATGTGGCAGGTGGGGTCGGGAGGTGGCCGCGGCGGCGGCCACGAGCAAGGGCGGGTAGATGATGTTCCAGAAGGTCGCCGTCCACGAGGCGCTGGCGCTGCTAGTGCTCGTGGCGACAGTCGGCAACGCCGAGACGCCCGGTCCGGGCAGCCATACGGTGCCCGTGGCCACGGGCACAGTCACATCGACGGTCGAGGCCGTCGGGAACCTCGACGCCCCCCGGACCGTGGGGGTCACGTTCAACGGCAGTCCGGGACTGGTCACGAAGTTGCCGGTGCGGGTCGGCGACGCCGTCGACGCGGGTCAGGAACTCGCCGAGGTCGACAACCGGGCAGCCACCCGACAGCTGGAACTCGCCCAGGCTGCGTTGGTCACCGCGAAGGGTCAGCTGGCATTCGCCAAGGAGACTCTGGACGGGGATCGGGCCTCGGTGGTCGCCGCGGTCCGCATGTTCCGCAACTCCCTGGGCGCCGCCCGCGACGCCGCGATGCGGTTGCACGTGGACCGTGACGCGCAGGACGAGCTCATGTCCTCGCAGGTGCAGAACCTGGACGCCAACCGGCGCGACCGCTCCGAGTCGAGCTCCTCGACAGCGAGCAGTGCCGCACTCCACAGCCACTCGCTGACCACCAACAATCTGACCGGCAATCCCAACTTCCCGGCGAGCGTGACCACCGACAGCCGGACGCGGATCAGGCAACGGCAACGCCTCAACAGCATCACCTCGAGCACCACCCGCAGCGCCGTGGCCGCGGCCGGGGTCGGGTTGGCCGCCGCCCAGGCGGCCCGGGCCACCACCCTGGCCCAGGACGAGCAGAACCTGCGGCAGATGATCCGCGCGGCCAGATTGGCCCGCGCCGATGTCGCGGTCGCCGTGGCGCACGACGGCGTCGGCCACCGCTGCACCTGCATCCCCGGCCTGATCCAGGAGGCCAAGGGCGCCGTCCGCAACGCGAAGGCCGAGGTCGACCAGGCCCACGACGAGCTGGCCGACACCGTGCTGAAGGCACCGTTCAAGGGCACCGTCATCGACATCGCCGGCGACGTCGGCGAGACCCCGGCCGCCGCCGCCCGCGGGACCGCGTCCCCGCCGGCGTTCCCCAACGGACCCGGCGCCGTGGAGGACCGTCATGCGGCCACGCAGTCCGGCTTCGTCACCCTGGCCGACCTGACCCACCGCGACGTCACCGCCCAGGTCGCCGAGAAGGACATCCGCAAGGTCAACGTCGGACAGAGCGCCCAGGTGACCTTCCCCGGCACCGGCGCCGTGGTCACCGGCACCGTCAAGGCCATCGACCTGGAGGAGACCGTCGTGAACCACGTCGTGGAGTACAACGTCAAGATCGACCTCGACGACCGCGCCGCGGCCCAGCGACTCGGCCAGAGCGCCTCGGTCGTGATCACCACCGCCTCCCGCCCCGACGTCCTGTCCGTGCCCAACGCCGCGGTGCGCAGCAGCGGCGAGGGCAAGAGCGTCGTCACCGTGCAGCGCGGCAGCGACTATCTCAAGGTCCCGGTCACGGTCGGCCTGATCGGAGACACCGCCACCGAGATCTCCTCCCGCGCACTCAAGCCCGGCGACCTCGTGGTCGTCCCCGGCACGGCACCGGCGGCGGCCGGCGGCGCCTGAGCGACGCGGGTCGCCCCCGGTGCCGAGAGCCTCGGCGAGGAACTCGACCAACCCGGCCGTCCAACGAGCCAGCCCGGCCTTGTCGGCCAACTGGGCCTGCGCGAGCAGGAGAGTCAGTTCGTCGTTGTGTGCGCCGGCCTGGGCGGCGAGTTCCCGCAGGGCCGCGTCGACGGCCTCGCGTAGTCGTAGGTAACCAGCTGACGCACCATCAGTTCCCGGCAGCCGGCCACAGACGGAAGCGTTCCCAGGGGAACGCCTCGGTTTGCGATGTCCAACACCACCTGACGGGCGGGTGTGCGCGCGGACGCCCGGATAATCCACCGCCGTACTCACGGTGGCGAGTAACCCGTGTCTGCGGAGTGGTGAACATGGCGCATACGGATCGGCCAGCAGGGACGACCGA
Source organism: Sporichthyaceae bacterium (assembly GCA_036269075.1). Classification (NCBI taxonomy): domain Bacteria; kingdom Bacillati; phylum Actinomycetota; class Actinomycetes; order Sporichthyales; family Sporichthyaceae; species Sporichthyaceae bacterium. Next base: position 12,012 of record DATASX010000091.1, on the reverse strand, counting down.
CCCGGCGCCCGCCCGGACCGAGGTCAGCAGCAGCAGGCTGCTGGTCGACTGGCTCGTTCGATGACCGCGACAACGCCGACCGCGTCCACTGCGGACCAGGCCCAGGCCGGCCGGCCCGGGGCTCGCGGCCATGGGCGCAGCGACTGGGGTACTCGCGATCGCGTTCAGCGCGTCACCGGTCATTTCGAACCCCTGCCTCCCACTGGCGCTGCTCGCGCTGAGGCTCTCGGTGGCCGCCCGCCGAGAGGCCCGACCGCGTAGGCGATGCAGCGGCGCGCTCGCCGTGGCCGGACTGTCCATGTCGGCCATCGCAGCCGCCATTGTCGTCGGCATCCACGCCTGACGACAGCCACGTCGGCGCCGCCCAAATCTGGCACCCAATCAGCGAATATATTTCGGGCTTGTCGCTGGCACTTGCCCTACCTCTGGCAGTTCTGACCCTTTGGTTAGCCAAGGCACCAATGACCGCTGGAAACCACCTGGTTCCGCGCGCGTCGGAAGTCGGGCATGATCGGGCCCGGCCACGGGCAGGGAGGTACTGGATGACCACGCAAACCGCGCCGGGCTGGGCCCTGTTGGACAATTCGCTGTCCGACCCAGCGCTGTTGGCAGCCACGTCAGGGGCGGCGGACTACCGGATCCTGCCCGACGCGACCGTGCTCAAGGTCGGCGGGCAGAGTTTGCTCGACCGCGGCCGGGCCGCGATCTACCCACTGGTCGACGAGCTGGTCGCGCTCAAGGGCAGCCACCAGTTGATGATCGGCACCGGTGGCGGCACGCGGGCTCGCCACGCCTACACAATGGGCGCCGCGATGGGCCTGCCGACCGGCGTGCTGTCCGACCTCGGCGCCGCCGTTGCGGGCCAGAACGCCCGGATGCTCGGGTATCTGATGGCCCGTCACGGAGTACCCACGGTCGGGCATGAGGGCTTCGGGGTACTGCCGCTCTACATCGCCGAATCCCACGCGGTGGTCTTCCCGGGCATGCCGCCCTACGGGATGTGGCACCCCAATCCCGAGGCCGGCCTGATCCCGCCCTACCGCACCGACGCCGGGGTGTGGCTGGTCGGCGAGGTCTACGGCGCCCGCAACGTCGTCTACGTCAAGGACGAGGACGGCCTCTACAGCGCCAACCCCAAGACCGACCCGTCGGCGAAGTTGATCCCCCGGATCACCGTGGACGAACTGATCGAGCTGGACCTGCCCGACCTCGTCGTCGAGCGACCGCTGCTGCACATGCTGCGGCACGCCCGGCACGTCCGGTCGGTCCAGATCGTCAACGGGCTACGGCCCGAGCTGGTGACCCGCGCGGTCAACGGCGAACACGTCGGCACGATCATCAGCGCGGACTGAGGGGGCGTCATGTCGGATCCCGGTTTCACTGTCAAGGACGTCCCGTCCCCGCTGATGCGCCAGACCCTGCTCGACCGCGACCTGGTGCGCGTGGTCGAGACCGAACCGATCCGGCTGCTGCCGTGGCTCGACGTGATCGTGCTCGGCGGCCGCTCGATCTGCGACCGCAGCGGGGAAACGGTCACCCAGATAGTCAACGAACTGCGCGCGGCGATGCCACGCCGACGCATGCTGGTCCTCACCGGGCCCGGCATCCGCGGCCGGCACGTACTCGGCGTGGGCCTGGACCTCGGCCTGCCGACCGGCGTGCTGGCCGGGCTGGTCTCCACCGAGGCCGAGGCCAACGGACACCTGATCGCGGCCATGCTGGCCGGCGACGGGGTCTCCTACCTGCCGCACGGCAGTGCCGCCCACCAGCTGACCACCCACCTGGCCGCTTGCCCGTTGGCGGTCGCCAACGCCTACCCGCCCTTCGGGCTCTACGAGCCGCCCCCGGGCGTCGGCAAGGTCCCGGCCTACGGAGCCGACGCGGGCGCATTGCTGCTGGCCGAGGCCTACGGTGCGGCGCAGCTGGTCTACGTCAAGGACGCGGATGGCATCTGCGATGCAGATCCGGCAACCGGCCCGGCACAAGCCTGGTCCGATCTGACGACCAGTCAGCTGCGCGCAAAGGGCCTGGCCTCGATGCCGATCGACCCGGTCGTGCTCGACCTGCTCGACCGGGCGCGACACGTGCGCAGCGCTCGCGTCGTCAACGGTCTGGTTCCCGGTAACCTCACCCGTGCCTTGGCCGGCGAGGACGTGGGGACGCTGCTCCGCGCCGGCTGAGCGGAGCTGACGACCCGACCCGTCAGAAACAGCTAACGACCGAAGGACAGGCGGGCGCCATGCGCACCTTCAGCATCAGTGAGGTAGCCGACCTCATCGGCGTCAGCACCGACACCGTTCGGCGCTGGGCCGACGCCGGCAAGTTGACCGCCAGCCGTGACCGCAACGGCCACCGGGTCGTGCAGGGCCCGGACCTCGCCGAGTTCGCCCGCTCCATGGGCGAACACCCCGAGGTCGTCCGAGTCGTCGGGGCCTCCGCGCGCAACCGACTGCGGGGCATCGTCACCAACGTCATCCGCGACACCGTGATGGCCCAGGTCGAGATCCAGGCCGGCCAGTACCGAATCGTGTCGCTGATGAGCCGCGAGGCCGCCGACCAACTCGGCCTGGAACCCGGCGTGCTCGCCATCGCCCGGGTCAAGTCCACCGACGTGGTTGTCGAGATCCCCGAGAACAGCTGACCGCGACCACCGAAAGCTACTGCGCCCGCCCTTGGGAATTGGCTGGTAACGTTCTCCCTATGGATGCCACAGTGGATTCCGTGGGTCGGATTGTGGTGCCGAAGCCGCTGCGTGAGGCATTGGGGCTGAGCACCGGATCCGTGGTCCACATCTCCCGTTACGGGGCAGGCCTTCAGCTCATCCCGGCCGGCCGCACCGCTCGACTCGTCGAGGAGGCCGGCGTGCTCGTCGCCACCGGCGACACCACGATCGACGACGAAACGGTCTTCGGCCTGATCGACGCCGGGCGACGTTGACCCTCGCCCTGGACACCAGCGTGGCCGTGCCGCTGATCATTGCCACACACAGTGCACATGGCGAGGTCCTGCGCTGGTGGAAGGGCCGTGACGTGGTCTTGGCCGGCCACGCCTTGGCCGAGACTTACTCCGTACTCACCCGGCTTCCGGCAGATCTGCGACTGACCCCGGCCGATGCCGCCGAACTGATCGCGGCCCGCTTCGGCACTCCCCTGTTGCTCGCCCGCAAGACCGCCATGCATCTTCCCGGCATCCTGGCCGAACGCGGCGTTGCGGGCGGCGCCGTTTACGACGCGCTGGTCGGTCTGGCCGCCCGGGACAACAATGCCGACCTGGGCACTCGAGACCTCCGCGCAAAGGCAACCTACGAGGCCGTCGGAGCCCGGGTCGTCGTCGCGGCCTGACAGTGCGCCGGCACTCAGCAGGGAGCGGTCTGGTACTCCACGTCGGAGACCCGCCACTGGCCGTCGGCGCCGCGGATCATCGTCGTCGAGACGCTGTCGTGGGCCTCACCGGAAGTGGCGATCTTCCCACCGCTGACCTTCTTCAGCCCGGTGCCGCTCGCGTCCTGGCAGTCCGCGACGGTCGCCGTGTCGCCGCTGCCCTTCGTGACCTTGGGGTGCACCACCGGCGCCCCGTAGCTGACCATGCCGCCGGCTTGGGCCTGCTCCATCGAGCCGGCCAGCTGAGTCAACTCCGGATCGGTGGTGAACGGCGCGAGCAACGTCTTGCGCTGGGCCGCCGGCGCGGCCGAGATCGCTGCCTGGCCGGCGAAGAACTTCCCGTACGCGGCCAGGACCGCCGCGGTGTCCACGTTCGGGGTTGCCGCCGGCGCAGGCGCGCCGGAAGCCGAGGAGCCGCACCCGGCCAGCACGACACCGCCGAGCAGCGCAGTCGCGACGACGCGAACCCGCAGTCCACGTGAGCTCGCGCGAGGAATCACCACGTTCACAGCATCGGGCACCGCACGCGCGCAAAGCGCGGAATTTGTCCACTCATGACGCCCCGAACCCGAATTCGGGACACCAGCTGCAGCTCAGTGCCCCATGCCCATGCCCGGCATGCTGTGGTCGGCGCGTTGGGCCGCGAAGTAGGTGTGGATCGCCTCGACCTGGGCCGGATCGGCGCTGCGGAAGGTGATCTGCCCACCCGCGGGCAACTCCGCATAGGAGATCTGCATCTTCGGGGCCCCGGACCGCATCGCCGCCAGCCCAGGCATGTTCGCCCCGTGCATGGCCGCCGGGTCGCTGAAGTCACCGACCGCGAACTGTCCGGCGATCTTGCTCAGGTGGGCCCGGATCGCGGCGATGTCCTTCGCGTCGTCCGCGCTGTTCGCGACCACCTGCTGGATCCCACCGTTCTCGGTGTCCTGGAACGAGTGCACCGTGCGGTTCAGGTCGAACCCCATCATCGAGGTCGCCGTCGTCACCTTCGCCGTGTCCTGCGCGCCCGCCGAATGCGAATCCTGCCCGCACCCGACCAACGCTGCACCGACCGCAAAGAACAGCACGGCGCCGCCTGCGATCGCAGCGCGGCGCCGTGCTTCGGTCATCTTCGAACTCAACCGCCGTTCTGGGCCAACCAAGCGTTGGCGGCATCCACCATTACCGGGAAGTGCTCCTCGAGGATCGGGTAGTGCGAGGCACCCGGGATGTTGATGCTGGTGACCTTCGAGCTGCCGGAGTACCGGGCCTGCATCTGCTGCGCCGAGGGCGGCGGGAAGACCGGGTCCGCGTCGCCGAAGGTCATCAGCACCGGGACACCGATGTCGCCGAGGTGCTGCATGTCGGTGCCGATCGCGAACTGCAGATTCATGAGCTGCCCGCACGGGTCCGGCTGCATCGCCGGGGTCTTGTCCCGTACCTCCTTGGTCGCGCTGGCGAAGTAGAACTCGTCGCGCGAGCCCGCGGCGAAGGTCGCGTACTCCGGGCGCCCGGGCTTGAAGTAGTCGCCACCCTGGTAGCAGCGGAAGTTCGCGTCGAAGGCCTCACTCAGGGCGTACGGCCCGGCCGACCAGTCGCCCCACGACTGGTTGAAGACCCCGGCGGTGTCCTTGAACGTGTAAGCCTCGATATTCGCGATCAGCCCACCGACCGAGGAGCCGGAGGTGAAGACCTTCGCGAACTTGGTCGGCGCACCGTTGCCGAGCGTGTAGTTGCCGGACTTCAGCGCCGCCACCATCTGGTGGGCGACGTCGGCCTCGGACCCGAAGCACGTCGACAGTCCGGGAACCTCGTCACTCTTGCCGTAACCGAGGCGGTCGACCGCGATGGAGACGTGGCCGCGCTTGGCCATCTCCTCGGCGTAGTTGTGCCCGGGGATCGGCAGGTTGAAGTAGTCCGAGGTCCAGGTGACCGCATGCAGGTACAGCGTCGCAGCCTGCCCGGACCTGATCGCACTCCGCGGCCCGACCACGAGGCCACGGACCGTGTAGTCCCTACCGTCGGCCGGGTACTCGCAGTAGACCTCGGTGTTGTTCGTGTTCTTAACGTGGAACGAGATCGGAATCTTGACGACGTCCGACGCCGAGACAGCCGTGGTGCCGGAGTGCACGGCCGACGCCGGGCCGCTGAGCAGCCCGATCGTCGTCACGGCCGCGACCGCGGCAGCCAGCAAGGAGGGGATGCGCATATGTGGGAACCTCTCGAGGGGTCAGTGGTGCGCCCGAGCCTGGGGCGATCCTGAACTCTGAGCCACGATTCGTTTGAGATCAAACGAAGCGGTAGCGCGCATCATATATCGCATTTGCCACATTACCAGCGGGGTTTTTACCGCATCTGCGGCAAGTGGGTTGGACCCCAGCGCGCCCGGGTCTTATCCGCCGGGCCTCGCGATGAAAAGATGACCCCGTGACGGGATTTGCTCATCGGGTCCTCCCGTATCTTAGCGAGCGGGAGTACGTGGCCACGCTCGTCCCGTTCCTGGCCGAGGGCCACGCGGCGGGCGATCGCCTGCTGGTCGTAGCCACGCCCACCCGGTTCAAGCTGCTGCGCGCGGAGCTGTCACCGGCCGCCGTCGTGGAGTTCGTCGACTCCAACAACTGGTACCGCAGCCCCGGCCACGCGACCGCCTGCGCCGCCAAGCACTTCCGCCTGACCGGCGACAGCGGCCTGCGGGTGATCGGTGAGCCGCCGTGGCAGCAGAGCGCACCCGACGAGCTCGCCGAGTGGTCCTGCTACGAGGCGGCGTGCAACCTGGCCTTCGCCAACGTCCCGATCCAGGTCGTGTGCCCCTACCGGATCAGTGAGACCCCGGCCGGTGTGCTGGCCGAGGCCCTTCGCACGCACGCCGAGATGACCGACGTGCTGGGCACCCGCGCCTGCGCCGGTTACGTGGCCCCGCGCCAGTTCGTCCCCGACTTCGAGCCACTGCTGGCGCCGCCGCCACCGGCGAGCAAGGCGACCGTGGTGCGCAACGGCACCTTCGAGGACGTCGCACGCCTGGCCACCAGGCGGGCCCTGGAACTCGGGGTGGTCGGCCGCTCGGCACGCAACTTCGGCCTGGCCGCGCACGAGGCGGCGGCGCAGTTCTTCCCGGACCAGCCGGTGGAAGCGCAGATGAAGGTGTGGACCGCGCGCCGGGAACTCGTCGGCGAACTGCTCTGCCGCGGACCCCGGCAACCCCGGATCACCGGCTACCTGCAGCCGCATCCCACCGACGGCACCGGCGACCGACTCTGGCTCACCCGACGCCTGTGCCGGGTGGTGCGCCTGGCCTCGACCCCGTACGGGATGCGAGTGCGGCTGCACCTTCCCGCCCTCTGAGGTTCGCTCAGACGGTGACCGGCCCCGGGCTGTGCTCCTTGCGGTCGATCAGGTCATGTCCGGCCGCGACGACGAGCATCCCCAGCAGGACCACCGCGAAGCCCATCCGGAAGCCGTGGCCGGTGGTCTGCGTGCCGCTCCGCGTCGGGCCGATCAGCAGCCCGTCGATGAAGTAGATGGCCCCGAAGATCGTCATCAGCCGGAAGGTCCAGAACTTGCTGAGCTGCTTCCAGGTCTTGTCGCTCATCGCTGCTCCCGTCACCGCATGCCGTCAAGGCAGTTGGACGCAGGCCACGGACAAACCGCCTCATGACGATCAGACGGTTTCGCACTCCTCCGAACGGCTGAGGGCTCATCACTCAGCCTCGAGTGCTTTCGCGCCAGCGGCGGTCAGGACCTTTTCGCATGCAGGAAGGGGAGGTCGAACAGGTGGTGGTGCAGCAGGTGAGCGTCGCTGTGCCGGTTGCGCACGATGGAACGCTGCGTCAGCTCGTGCAACGCCTGGACGAACGCCGGGGTCGCCACGGCCGGGTCGACCCACAGGTTCAGCCAGTACCCGGGGGCGAATTCCGGGCCGGGCAGGAACTCGAACTGGGAGCTTCTGGCCCACGCGTCGGCCACCTGTTGCCCGAGAGTGGACTCGATGACGCGGGCATCGGGCGCCTGCGAGACCCCGATGACCACCTGGACCTGATCCTGCGTCAGATCGGTGTCGGTACGCCGCGCCAGGTCGATCACCCGACCCGGCAACTCGAACGCCAGCACGCCGGCATCCGCGGTCGCGACCGCGCCGCGCAGGTGGGAGTCGCGCAGCAGGACACCCAACGCGACCTGCGAATCCTGCAGTCGGTACCGGTAGGCGGCGAAACCGACCGCGTCCGTCGCCGGGATCCACGAGATCAGGACCGCCAGGCCCGCCGCGGCCACCGCCGTGGCACCCCGATCGCGCAGCACGATCCGGTCGACGAGGCCGATCGCCAGGGCGGCACCGGTCCCCAGCAACACGCCCTGCTGAGCATGCCGATCGGCGGTCGCGACGACCACCGCGGCGGCAGCGACGAAGACCGCCGCCATGGCCCAACCGTCGCGCAGGCCCTGCGCATCGCTCGGGCGGCGCACGATCAGCGGGCGCGCCAACGCGACCGCCACGACCGGGAAGATCGCCTGCCAGATCAACCGACCTGCGTAGTCACCCGGCAACGCCCACCGGTGGTAGCCGCCGAGCAGGACCAACGCGGCAGTCAGCCCCAGCACCAGTGGGGTGGCATCCCGCCGGACCGTGGGTCCGAACACCCGCCGCCACACCGGCCGACGCCGATTGCGCCCGACCAGGACCACCACGGCCAGCGCAGTCAGCGCGGCCACCAGCACGACCGGACCGACCACGGCGGCGCCGGCCATGAACCGGTCCCAGTCGCTCCCGTCGCCCGTGGCGACGGACAGCCAATTCGGCCACCGGTAACCGAATTGCTCGCCGCCGGCGGCCCAGTAGATCCCGACCCAGGCAGTCACCAGCGCCGCACCGCACAGGTGCAGCGCCCGGCGGTCCAGCACCAGCGCCCAGAGCACCGCGACCGCGCAGTACCCGAGGCCTTCCGGACGCAGCAGCACCAGGCCGATCGCGGTGGCCCAACCCAGCGGCCCGAACCGGCCCGTCCGGTACAGCCCGGCGAACAGCATCGTCACGGCGAGCGCAAAAGCCACCGTCTCGGCACCGGAGAAGAGCTGGATGAAGAAGACCGGGCTCAACGCGGCGGTCGCCAGCAGCAGGAACTGTTGCACCCGGGGCAGCCGCAGGCGATGTGTCCACACCGCGAAGCCGGCCAGCAGGCCCACGGCAACGCATTTGAAGAACAGCTCGTTCGGCACGTGCAGCAGGACCGGCACGATCGACAGCGCGGCCCAGGCGAAGCTGGAGTGACCCTGCACCGAGGGACCCTTCGGGTCCCACGCCCAGTGGTGGGTGTGCACCCAAGTCGCGGCGTAGCGGAAGGCCATGAACGACGAGTCGTCGGTGTAGCGGATGAAGACGAAACCCAGCGCGAGGGCGACCGCAGCCAGGGCCAGACAGACCCACGACAGGTAGCGATGCGAGCCCCGCGTCGCCTTCGCCGGTGCGACCGTGACCGGCGGCGGGTCCTCGACCGGGCGGCGCTCTCGGCACCGCGGCACCAGCGGGGCCGCGGGCAACGCTCCGTCCGCGCGCCGCACGGGGCGACTACGCCAGGCCGGTTCAACCTGCGGCGGAGTCTCGGTCGGTGCCGCCGCGACGTCCGGGGCCCGGCGAGTGCCCGGCACCCGGAACGGCGAGAAGACCGAGGCTTTCGTCGTGGAGTCCACGGCACCGTCAGCACGCACCTGCGGCGGTAGCACCGGGCCGGGTTCGCCGGGCTCAGCCGCCTGCTCGCCGGTCGAACTGCGATCGGCGGCGCTTGCCTCCAGAACTGAATCGACCCACAGGTCCAGGCCGTCCTGCCACCGGTGCAGGGCCTCGAGGTCGTCCTCGACGGCGGAGCCAACCGGGCCCGGGACTGCCTCGCCCGCAGCGCCTGCGGGATCGGAGCCGGGACAGCCCCCGATCGTCGCGTCCGGGCCGCCCGGCACAGTGCGCTCGTCAGCCATCGGTCTCGCCATCGCGGGAGCGCTGCACGGGGAAGAGGCCCGGCCGTTCGGCAGGCACCGCGAGTCGCCCGGCCCGCTGCGCCGGAATCACGACGGAAGGACGCGGCACGCGAGAGCGATCGGCCATCGATGCTCCTGGTCAGAGAAAAAACACACCAGTCACATAGATAACATAAGCATCAGGCTTCGCCGAGGAATGAACCGACCGACACGCTTCGGTACGCGGACGCCCGCCCCTGTACGGCCGCACTATCGGGGACCGCCCGTCCGGGACAGGATGTCGATATCCCCCAGGTGGGTGAGGTTGTGCCAGTTCCAGGCTGATGACCTATGGGCGTGAGCATTCGGATGGAGACAGGAACCCGCGGCGCGGCCACGGCTCGGCCCAGCGGCACGGTGAGCTTCGTGCTCGGCGACATGGTGGGGTCGACCCGGTTGTGGGAGGACCACGCCGCGGTGATGCCCGAGGTTCTGGCGCGCTTGGACGCTTTGGTGGTCGAGCACGCCGATGTTCGGGCCGGGCATCGTCCGCCCGAGCAGGGCGAGGGCGACAACTTCGTGGTCGCGTTCGCGCGCCCGGTGGATGCCGTGGAGTTCGCCGCGGACCTGTAGGCCGCGTTGTGCGCCGAGCCCTGGCCGGAGGGTCTCTCGGCGGCGCTGCGCATCGCGGTGCACACCGGTGCGGCCCAGGATCGCGAGGGTGGCCGGTACATGGGGGAGACGCTGAACCGGTGTGCGCGGTTGCGGGCGTTGGCCCGCGGCGGGCAGGTTCTGGTGTCCGGGGCGACCGCGGCGCCGGTGGCCGAGCACCTGACCGGGCGGTGTTCCTGCGGGACCTGGGGGCGCACCAGTTGCGGGATCTGTCGCAGCCCGAGCGGGTGGCGCAGCTGTGCGGACCCGGGTTGCCGTTCGAGTTCGGCCCGTTGCGGTCGTTGAACCGCGCGCTGACGAACCTGCCGCTGCAGGTGACCAGCTTCGTCGGACGGGCCGGGGAGTTGGCCGAGACCACCCTGCTGTTGGCCGACCGTCGCCACGTCACGTTGGCCGGAGCCGGTGGGTGCGGCAAGACCCGCCTGGCCGTTCAACTGGGTGCCGAGGTGCTCGACGATTTCCCCGACGGGGTCTGGTTCGCCGATCTGGCGCCGTTGACCGATCCCGACCTTGTCGGCCGCACCCTGGCGACGGCGGCCGGGGTTACCGAGGTGCCGGGGCAGCCGATCCTGGACACGTTGGCCGACCGGTTCACCGATTCGGTGGCCCTGGTGGTGCTGGACAACTGCGAGCACCTGCTCGACGGCGCGGCCGCAGTGGCCGAGCGACTGCTCGCGGGTTGCGTGGGAGTTCGGTACTGGCCACGAGCCGGGAACCGCTCGGGACCCTCGGCGAGACGACTTATCGAATCCCGACGCTGGGCCGGCCGGCCGGCCCGGACGGCGCCGGGTGTGAATCGGTGGCGCTGTTCGTCGACCGCGCGGCACTGGCCCGGCCGACGATGCGGGTCGGCCCTGACGAACTCGCCGCGATCACCACGGTCTGCGCGCGGCTGGACGGGATCCCGTTGGCGATCGAGCTGGCCGCCGCTCGTTGTCGATCGATGACGCCGAGTCAGATCGCCGAACGGCTGGGGGATCACTTCGAGTTGTTGACCGGCGGCAGCCGTCGCGCGTTGCCGCGGCATCGGGCCTTGGAGGCCTCGGTCGAGTGGAGCTACAACCTGCTCAGCGACGACGAACGCGCCATGTTGTGTCGGCTGTCGGTGTTCGCCGGCGGCTTCACCTTGGCGGCGGCCGAGGCCGTCGGGGTCGACTCCTCTATCGACACCTGGGCGGTGGTCGATCGCCTGACGGGTCTGGTGGACAAGTCGCTGGTGCTGCAGAGCGACGACGGCCGCTACGGGCTGCTGGAGACCGTCCGCCAGTTCGCCGAGACCCGACTGGCCGGCGCCGGGGACGCGGAGCAGGCACGCCGCCGGCACGCGGCCTATTTCGCACAGGTCACTGCATCGGCCGAGGCCGGTCTGTACGGCCCGGAGCACTTGTCGACCCGACGCGCGCTGCAGCTCGAGATCGACAACCTCCGGTCCGCGCTGGACTGGGCCGAGGCAGCAGGCCAGATCGACCTGGCGTTGAGTTTGATGCTGCCGATCGACCTGTTCTGGCAACGCCAGTTGGCGGAGTCCACCGACCGCCTGAATCGACTCCTGGCAGCACCCTCGGCCGCGCCGGCATGGCGGTTGCTCGGGTTCGCCGCCGCCGCCGAGATGGCGTGCGTCCGCGGCGATGCCCCGGACCTGGTGTCCCGCGTCGAACAAGGTCTGAGCCTGCTCGACGAGACCGCGGACCCGGTCGTCCGCGGCTGGTTGCAGGAGCTGTCCGGATGGGGCCGATTCTTCTGCGGCCAACACGGCGCCGAGGAGAATGCGCGGGCCGGGGTGGAGTTGCTGCGATCCTGCGAGAGCCCGCGCGCCCGCTACTACATGCTCGACGGTCTCTGGGCGGTTGGGCTCAGCGCGATCGGCAAGGGCCGCTGCTCCGAGGGTCTGGCCGCCTTCGCCGAGGCCGCCACCGAGGCGGACCTGACCGGCGCCCCCTTCGGCATCGGGCGCAGCTCGGTGATGTTCGGCCACATGCAGGCCACCTTCGGTCGGTTCGGTCCGGCCCGCCAACTGTCGAGCACGGGACGCCGACTG
>DATASX010000090.1 GCA_036269075.1 Sporichthyaceae bacterium | reverse complement strand
GGGGGGGGCGGCCCCGCTTCGGGGTGGTTCGCAGGGCTACTTGCAGACCGGCCGCACGTAGCCGGGATCGCCGATCTTCGGGTCGCTGATCGGGTCCTTGATGCCCTTGCAGGAAATCTTGCCCGAGCCGCCGTTGCCGTCGCCCTTGGTGCCCTCCAGCACCTTCGGGTCGGCCGGGTGGAACGTCAGGTTCGGCTTTCCGGCCAGGGCCCCGTCCATCATCTCTTTCCAGATGGGGCCGGGGATCGCCGAACCGACCACCAGGTGGTAGTAGGTGCCGCCGATGTTCATGTCGCCCATGTGGTAGCTGTAGTCGTCCGGGTTGCCCAGCCAGACCGAGGTCGACAGCTGCGGGGTGATCCCCGAGTACCAGACCGCGATGTTGTTGTTGGTGGTGCCGGTCTTGCCGCCCGCCTCGCGGCTGTCGTTGAGGTCCATCCGCTCGCCGTAACCGCCCGGCTCCATGACGCTGCGCAGGATGTCGACGGTGGCGTCGGCGATCTTCTGCGGGACCGTCTGCTTGCAGTTGGCCGACGGGACCGGCAGCTGCTGACCCTGCGCGTCGATCATCGACTCGATCGCGATCGGGTCGCAGTGCACGCCGCGGGCTGCGAAGGTCGCGTAGGAGTCGGCGATGTCCAGCGGCGAGACCTCGTTGATGCCCAGCGTGTAGGGCAGGAACTCCTTCTGCGGCTTGCCGTCGGCGCGGTGCACGCCGGCCGCGGTGGCCATCTGCACCACGTTGCACAGCCCGACGTTCTGCTCCATCTGCGCGTAGAACGAGTTCACCGACCGGCGCAGTGCCTCGCGCATCGTGATCGAGCCGAACACGCCGTTGGTCTCGTCGTCGGTGAAGTTCGTCGGGTGCCAGCCGTCGGCAGGGACCCGCTTGCCCTCGCAGTTGGTCTGCGCGTAGAAGCCGCCGATCGAGTACGGCGAGTCGATCTTGAACTCGCTGCCGTAGCCGGCGGCCAGTGCCGCGGCGGTGGTGAACGCCTTGTGGGTCGAACCGTCCTGGAAGCCGCGCGAGCCGCCGTAGGTGTAGTCGGTGGCGTAGTTGACGGTGGTCTGGCCGGTTTGGGTGCCGTACTGCCGGCTGACCGCCATCGCCCGGATCTTGCCGGTGCCCGGCTCGACCGAGGCCAACGCCGCGGCGACCTTGTCGGTGGGGGAGACCTTGTCGCGGATGGCCTGCTCGGCCGAGTGCTGCGCCTGCATGTCCAGCGTGGTGCGGATGGTCAGCCCACCACGGGAGAGCAGGTCCTCACGCTCCTGCTCGGTCTGACCGAACACCGGGTCGTTGAGGATGACGTGGGTGATGTAGTCGCAGAAGAACGGCACCGGCGAGGCCGTGCAGCCGTTGGACGTCGGCGACACCCGCAGCCCGAGCGGTTGCGCGACGGCCTCGGCGTACTGGTCCGGGGTGATGTTGTGCAGGTCGCGCATCCGGGCCAGGACCACGTTGCGGCGCTGGATCGACTGGTCCGGGTTGGCGATCGCGTCGTACTTCGTGGGGCTCCGCACGATGCCGGCGATCATCGCGGCCTCGGTCAGCGTCAGGTTGTTCGAGCTCTTCGAGAAGTACCGCCGGGACGCCGCCTCGATGCCGTAGGCGCCGGCGCCGAAGTAGGAGATGTTGAGGTAATTGTCCAGAATTTGATCTTTGGACAGTTTCTTCTCGATCTCCAGCGCGTACTTCAGTTCCTTGAGCTTTCGGGTCACTGTGTGTTCGTGCGCCGCCGCGATCTTGTCCGGGTCGCCGTTGGCCAACTGAATCAGCAGGTTCTTTACGTACTGCTGCGTCAGCGTGGAACCACCTTGACCGGTACCGGTGGAAGAGTTCTTCACCAGGGCACGCATGGTGCCTTCAAGATCAATTCCACCGTGCTGGTAGAACCGGTAGTCCTCAATCGAGAGGATGGCCTGCTTCATCACCGGCGCGATGTGGTCCAGCGGGACGTCGACCCGGTTCTCGTCGTAGAAGCTGCCGATCCGGGTGCCGTCCTCGGCCAGGATCACCGAGGCCTGCGCCGGCGGGACCGTCGACAGGTCCGAGGGCAGAGCCTGGAAGTCCTTGGACAGGTGGTTGGCGGCGACTGCGCCGGTTCCGACGACCGGCATGAGGATTCCGGCCATCATCGCGCCGGACAGGACGCAGACCCCGATGAATCCGGTGACCTTCGTGCGACGACTGTGTTCTCGCGCGGGTGTCCAGGTGCCCAGCGCCGGCGTGATCACCATCGGCGCGCTCGTCACCTTGCGCCGCCACAGTTTCCTCATGTGACCAGACTAAGGCTGATCCAAGGTTCCTATCGGGTCCTTCACATAACGCTGACTATGCCTATCCAAACGATGTGTCCGAGGCTGTCACCGTTCGCGCATCTGGTCCGGATCGCGCGTTTTGCCTTTGCGTGACGGACTTCGTCACCGATGTCCCTCGCCTCCTCTAGCCCACACGGACCAACTCGTTCTACGCCTGTCTGACGATCCGCGATGGTTCTCGGGACGGCCGCTGCAAGCGCCATCGGGATGGAACCAAGTCGGGGCAGGACGCGTCCAACCCGACACGAACGCGTCGTGACAGTGGCCCGAATTGACTACTTCGGTTTGGTCCAAACGGGTCCTGTCGGACAGGAACCGAGTTACGTACGGTCACGTTCGGCGCTATCCGGCCCGGGGTGCGTCCGGGCTGTTTCTCGCCAGGGGGAAGGACGCGAGTCTATGTGGGACGTTGACTGGGCATCCCGCGCCCGGTGCCGGAAGTCCGCGCCTGATGAGCTGTTCGTCCAGGGTGCGGCGCAGAACCGGGCCAAGGCTGTGTGCATGGGTTGTCCGGTGCGCACCGAATGTCTCGCCGATGCGCTCGACCATCGGGTGGAGTTCGGGGTGTGGGGCGGCATGACCGAGCGTGAGCGCCGTGCGCTGCTCCGCCGGCGCCCCAACGTCACCTCCTGGCGTGGCCTGCTCGAGGCGGCTCGCGACGAGCACCTGGGCTCCCCGAAGGCGCTGCCCGAGGCCATCTAGGCAGAGGTCGACCGGCCGACCTGTGTTCGCGGAAAGCGCGAACCCGGGTCGGCCTCTCTGTGCCTTGAGGCGCTTCGCGCCGCGAGCGGGGCTTCGCCACCCGCGCCCCCGGGGACTACCTCGGACGCGCCCGGCGGAGCACATCCGCCGGGCGCGTTCATGTTCCGGGCCGGTCAGGCCCGCCGGCCAGGTCGGCGCCGACCCGGCGCAGCCCGTCGAGGTCATGAACGTCGGCCGGCTGGACCCCGACCTCCACCACGGCGATCGTCGGGTGCGCGACGGTGAACCGCTCGGTGAGGCTGTCCTCGCGGGCGACCACGTGCATCAGGTCGGCGTGCAGGCGCAGCAGGCCGGCAGTCAACACGGGCCCGGGCGCGTCGCCGGCGGCGTCGAGGTCCTCGGCGGCCGAGATCGCCCGTTCCGGCGACAGTGAAGCCGCAGCCGACCGATGCACGCGATTGAGCACCAGCCCGGCCAACGGCATCTGCTCGTCGCGCAACCGCTCGACGAAGTACGAGGCCTCGCGCAGCGCGTCCGGCTCGGGGGCGGCCACCACCAGGAAGCGGGTCTCCGGCGCCTTGAGCAGCCGGTAGGTCTCGTCGGCCCGTTCCCGGAAGCCGCCGAACATCGTGTCCAGCGCGGCTACGAACGCCTGCACGTCCTTGAGCAACTGCGCGCCGAGCACCTTGGTGAACACGTTGGCGACCGCGTTGAAGCCGATCGAGACGACCTTCAGGTACGCCCGGCCGCCGGCCTTGGCGGGCGCGGCCAGCAGCTTGATCACCCGCCCGTCGAGGAACGAACCGAGCCGCTTCGGCGCGTCCAGGAAGTCCAGGGCCGAACGGCTCGGCGGGGTGTCGACGACGATCAGGTCGGAGTCGGTGGACCGGCGCAGCTGGCCCAACTTCTCCATGGCCATGTACTCCTGCGTCCCGGTCATCGAGGACGACAACGACTGGTAGAAGGGGTTGGCCAGGATCGCCTCGGCGCGGCCGGGGTCGGAGTGGGCCAGCACGATCTCGTCGAACGTGCGCTTCATGTCCAGCATCATCGCCTGCAGCGAACCGCCGCCGGAGTTGTCGATCCCGGCCACCGGACGCGGGGTGTTGTCGAGCTCGACCAGGCCCATCGACTGCGCCAGCCGCCGGGCCGGGTCGATGGTCAGCACCACGACCTGCCTGCCGCGCTCGGCCGCACGCAGCGCCAGCGCCGCGGCGGTCGTCGTCTTGCCGACCCCGCCGGAACCGCAGCAGACGATGATCCGCACGGCCGGGTCGTCGAGCAGGCGGTCGACCCGCAGCGGGTCGGTCGGTCGCGCGCTCATCGGCCTGCCTCGTTCCTCGGCAGGCCGATGAGGCACGGTCGCGCAGTGTTGATTGATGAGCTCGCAAGCTCGCTCATCGATTGCCCCACTGGTCGCGCAGTTCCTCGGTAAGTCGGTACAGCCCGCCGAGGTCGATGCCCGAGCTCAGCGCCGGCAGCTCGTAGCGCGGCCGGCCGGTGGCGGCCAGCTCGGCCCGACGTCCGGCTTCCAGCTCCACCCGGACCGCGTGGTCCGCGGCCTGCGCCAGCAGTCCGTCGACGACCTTCGGTTGCACCGACAGCCCGACCGAGGTCAGCGCGTCGCGCACGGACTGCGCGTCCAACGTCCCGGCCGCGGCCGCGGCCAGATCGGCGTCCGGCAGCGCCGGGCGGCGGACCAGGTTGACGATCACCGCGCCGATCGGCAGTCCGGCGGCGGAGACCTCGCCGATGCCGTCGAGCGTCTCCTGCACCGGCATCTCCTCGAGCACGGTCACGAAGTGCACGGCGGTTCGCGGCGACCGCAGCAACGACATGATCGACTCGGCCTGGTTGTGGATCGGCCCGCCCTTGGCCAGCCCGGCCACCTGGGTGTTGATGTTGAGGAATTGCGCGATGCGGCCGGTCGGCGGCGCGTCCATCACGACCGCGTCGTATGTCGGCCGACCGCCGCGCCGGGTCCCGACCGCCTCGTAGGCCTTGCCGGTCAGCAGTACGTCGCGCAACCCCGGCGCGATCGTCGTCACGAAGTCGACGAACCCCAATCTGCGCAGGCCACGACCGGCGCGACCCAGGTGGTAGAACATCTCGAGGTACTCGAGCAGCGCCTCTTCCGGGTCGATGGGCAGCGCGAAGACCTCGCCGCCCTCCGGAGCGACCGCGATCCGGCGTTCCTCGTAGGGCAACGGCGCGGTGTCGAACAGCTGCGCGATCCCGCCCCGGCCCTCGACCTCGACCAGCAGTGTCCGGTGCCCGCCCGCGGCCAGGGCCAACGCGAGCACGGCGGCGACCGTGGTCTTCCCGGTCCCGCCCTTGCCGGTGACGATGTGCAGCTCGACCCCGGACCAGGCCGACTTCGCGCTGGGCGACATCCGGGCAGCTTAGGGCCGACCACCGACGGTGCTCGGGTCAGGCGGATCAGCCGCCACATATGCTCCGAGGCATGCAGAAGTGGGAGTACGCGACGGTGCCGTTGCTGGTGCACGCGACCAAGCAGATCCTCGACACCTGGGGCGCCGACGGCTGGGAGCTGGTCAGCGTCGTGCCGGGTCCGAACACCGACAACCTGGTCGCTTACCTCAAGCGGCCAACATGAGTCAGCGCAGCGAGCGAATCAATGTCGCAGTGCCCGCCACGTCGAACTCGTACGAGTGGACGGAGGTGCGCCGGTGAGTGATCGGTTGGAGAGGCTGCGCGAGCTCGGACTCGACCTGCCGCCGGTGGCCAAGCCGCTGGCTGCCTACGTCCCGGCGGTCCGGTCCGGAAATCTGGTGTTCGTGTCCGGGCAACTGCCGATGGTCGACGGGAAGCTCGTGCTCGCCGGCAAGGTCGGCGACGGCGGGATCACCGTGGAGCAGGCCCGGGGCCTGGCCCAGCGGTGCGCGCTGAACGGGCTGGCCGCGGTGGCCGAGGTCGCCGGCGGGCTGGACGCGATCGTGCGCGTCGTCCAGGTCACCGGCTACGTGGCCAGCCACCCGGACTTCGTGGCGCAACCGGCGGTCATCAACGGCGCCAGCGAACTGCTCGGGCACGTGCTCGGCGAGGCCGGGGTCCACGCCCGGATCGCGATCGGCGTGGCCTGCCTGCCGCTGGATGCGCCGGTCGAGGTCGCACTCACCGTCGAGGTGGCGGGCTAACCTCGGGGCATGACGGTCGTGCCGGAATCGCTGGCCGCTGCACTCGGCAACCGCAAGCTGCCCGATGCGTTCGCCGAACGTGCCCGACAGTTGGTCGCCGGTCGGTTGGCGATCGAGCCGGCCCGCGCCGCCGCGACCGTGGCGCTGCTGCGCGACACCTCGGACGGCGTTGAGGTCTACGCGCTGCGGCGGCAGTCGACGATGGCTTTCGCGGCCGGGCAGTATGTGTTCCCTGGCGGCTCGGTCGACCCGCGCGACACCGATGCCGGGCTGGGCTGGGTCGGCCCCGGCCCGGCTTTCTGGGCTGCGGCGTTCGCCGCACCCGAGCCCGCGGCCCGGGCGCTGGTCTGCGCGGCGGTTCGCGAGACCTTCGAGGAGTCCGGGGTGCTGCTGGCCGGTCCGGACGCCGACAGTGTCGTGGCCGACACCAGCGGCGATGACTGGGAGGCCGACCGTCGGGCCCTGATCGAGCGCGACCTCGCGTTCGCCGAGTTCCTGAACCGGCGTGGGTTGGCCGTGCGTGCCGACCTGCTCCGGCCGTGGGCCCACTGGATCACCCCGGCGATCGAGCCTCGGCGGTTCGACACCCGGTTCTTCGTCGCGGCGATGCCGGCAGGGCAACGCACCCGCGAGTTCGGCGAGGAGGCCGACCGGGTCGAGTGGGTTCGGCCACTGACCGCCATCGGCCGGTGTGCCGACGGCCAGATGCAGATGATGCCGCCGACCCTGGTGACGATGGCCGAATTGGGCGAGTTCGACTCGGTGGCAGCAGTGTTGGCGGCCCACCGGGTGGTCACCCCGATCGAGCCGCGCGTGGTGCTCGACGGTGCGCACGCGACCATGGTGCTGCCCGGGGACCCGGCCTGGGACCGCGGAATTATGATGCCCCGTCAGATCGACGACGACCCCGCGGCTAACCCGCTGTGACCGCCCCCGCCTGGTCGGGCGGGCCGATCAGCGCGCGCGCCCGGTGCGTGCTCGCGCCGAACCCGGGCCCGATGACGCTGGACGGTACGAACACCTGGGTGCTCGCTGAGTCGGGTGCTGGGTGCAGTGTCGTCATCGACCCCGGCCCGAACGACCTCGGCCACCTCGAGACAGTGCTGGCCGCCGCGACCGAGGCCGACCGTCGCGTCGGGGTGATTCTGCTGACGCACCGTCACTCCGACCATGTGGCCGGCGCTGCCACGTTCGCCGCAATGGCGCAGGCCCCGATCCGCGCCACCGCGCCGGAATGCCGCAGCCCCGGCGCCGGCGGCCTGGCCGAGGGCGATCGCATTACCGTCGACGGCCTGGACCTGCAGGTGCTGGCGACGCCGGGCCACAGTTCGGACTCGGTCTGCTTCCTGCTGCCGGCCGACCGGGCGGTGCTCACCGGCGACACGATCCTCGGCCGCGGGACCACCGTGGTCGCCCACCCGGACGGGCAACTTGGCGCGTACCTGGAGTCGCTGGGCCGGTTGCAGGCGCTGACTCGCGGCGGCGTCGACACGGTCTATCCGGGGCACGGCCCGGTACTGCCCGAGGCCGAGCGGGTCGTCGACATGTATTTGACGCACCGTCAGGAACGGTTGGAGCAGGTACGAGCGGCCGTGGCCGCCGGCGTCCGGGGCGCCCGAGCCGTGGTCGAGACGGTCTACGCCGATGTCGATCCCGAGCTCTGGTGGGCCGCCGAATGGTCGGTGCGCGCCCAACTGGAATACCTGGGCGAACCGCTCTAACTCGGTCGTGCACTGCGATCATCGATGATCGCAGTGGGCACTCTCATACGCGAAGTGGGCACTCTCATACGCGGAGCGGGCCCCACCGGCGGTTCGGCGAAACCCTCCTTAAGTTCGTCGCTCCGTTCCCGAAGTGTTGTTCCAATCCCCACGGGTAGCTATGAGGATCGAGAGTCAAGTTGCAGGGAGGCGACGACGATTTCAGAGATCAATTGGCTTGAGCGCGACCGCTGGAGCACCTTGCCCGGGTCGTACCGGTCGACGGGCGTGGGGACGTCCGCGGCGGGAGCAGTCACTCCGGTGGGGGCTAGGTTCGAGCGACAGGGTGGGGAATTGGTGCTGGTGGTGGGTGTCCGCGCTCACGAGGCCGAGCACGGCGCGATGATCACGGTGCCGGCTCCGGGTCAGCTGATGCGGCTGCGCGTGCCGCCGGGTACCACCAGTGGCCGACTGTTCCGCGTGCCTCGGTCCAGCACATTCGCGCCCGACGGCTTCGGCGACCTGTTGGTTCGCGTTCAGGTTCTCTGAGCGGGACGTTCAGCGGTTGGTGAGCACGACGACGGGAATCTCGCGCTTCGTACGCCTCTGATACTTCTCGTAGCCCGGGTACATCGCGACCAGCTCCGGCCAGTACTTGGCCTTGGTCGCGGCATCAGCGACGACAGCGCGCAGTTCCCGCTTGTTGCCGTCCATCTCGACGGTGACCAAAGGGTTTGCCACCAGGTTGTGGTACCAGGCCGGCGACCGGTCGTCGCCGCCGTAGCTGGCGACGATCACCGCGTCGTCCCCCTGCCGCAGGAAGATCAACGGCACCGTGCGCTCCTTGCCGCTCTTGCGCCCCACTGTGGTCAGCAGCATCACCGGCGCCTGCCCGAGGTGCGCCCCGACCCGACGACCGGTCGCCCGATACAACGCCGGGTGAAGCCGGTTGACGGCCTTCGCCGCGCTGTCCTTCGCCGTGCGCAGAACGTCCATCCGTGGCTCCTCGATCGTCCGTTCACCCGGCGCACTGCCGGTACAGCACCATCGGCTGCCAGGGTAGTGCGCCGATCGGACCGGCCAGAGCCAGTGCGTCAGCGCGGATGCTGCACCGTCCGGGGCCGGGGCCGGGGGTGGCGGGGGCGGAGCCCCCGCCCGCGACGCGGAGCGTCGCAATGAAAACCGCCCGCTTGGTTCGCGCAGTCTGCGAACAGGCGGGCGGTGAGGGCGGTGGCGGAGGGATTTGAACCCTCGGATGCTTGCACATCACGCGCTTTCGAGGCGCGCTCCTTCGGCCGCTCGGACACGCCACCGCGCAGGACGATATCAGTCAGCGACGTTGGGCGAAGAACGTCCTCAGGACCGTGGAGCACTCCTCGGCGAGCACTCCGCCGAGTACCTCCGGCCGATGGTTGAGCCGTCGGTCGCGGAGCACGTCCCACAGCGAATCGACCGCGCCGGCCTTGGGATCGAGGGCCCCGTAGACCAGTCGGTCGACGCGTGCGGAGGCGATCGCGCCCGCGCACATCGTGCACGGCTCGAGCGTGACCACCAGCGTGCAACCGGTCAGCCGCCACTCACCGCGGGCCGCCGCCGCCATCCGCAACGCCACGATCTCGGCGTGCGCCGTCGGATCGGCGTCGACCTCTCGCCGGTTGTGCCCCTGCCCGAGCAGGGTCCCGGCAGCGTCGATCACCACCGCGCCGACCGGGACGTCGCCATGCGTCGCCGCCGCGCCGGCCACCTCCAGCGCCGTGCGCATCCACGGGTCCCAAGGACTCAGCGGACGGTCTCCAACGCGTTCGCCGCGCCTGCCCGCTCGGCCAGGACGGTCAGCGCCTCGGACGGCAGCACCCCGTCGCCGGAGCACAGGTCGAGCAGCGCCTGCGCCGAGGTGCCCTGGTCGGCCAGGATCTCCAGGTCGCCCACCGGGCCGTCGTCGAGCTCGGTGTCGTCGTCCTCTTCGTCCTCGACCTCGCTCTCCAACTCGGCCACCACCTCGTCGTCCGGCTCCCCGATGCCCTCCAGCAGCATCTCCGCGTAGGCGGAGTGCTCGATGGCCGAGCGGTCGGAGATGAACACGCGCGGGTCGTCGTCACCGTCCACGCGGACCACCGCGAACCACATGTCCTCCTGCTCGAGCAGGAGCAGCCACGGGCCCTCCGCGTCCTCGTCGCCGGACGCCTCGCGCATGGCATCAGCGAGATCGGTCAGCGATTCGACCTCGTCGAGCTCGATGTCGTTGGAGTCCCATCCGTCCTCGGTGCGGGACAGCACGACCGAGAAGTACACCACTTGTCTCTCCCAGCAGATCGTTCTTGTCGGGTTCAGTCGGCCAGGGCCGAATCCATTGCCCGCCGAAAGGGTTCGGCGAAGCCGAGGCGGGCGGCAATGCTGTCGAGCATCTGATCGGGGTACAGGTCCATGTCGTCGCACAGTGCGCCGAGCTCCATCGGCTGGAGCCCGAGGTCGGAAAAGATCCCGAGGTCGCCGGCCGGCTGCGCGCGGTCGTCCTCCGGCCCGGGCATCGGCAGGTCCAGCGCCTCGAGCACCTCGCCGGCCAACGGGGACTCACCGGCAGCGGTCACGTCGGACAGCAGCAGCTTGACCTCGCGACCAAGTACCCGGACGGCGACGAAGAAGTCGTCCTCCACGGAAACCAGGCCGATCGCGCCGCCACCCCCGGACTGCCGACGCGTCGCCTCGACCAACTCGTCCAGATCCTCCCCAACAGTCGGCGGCAATGCGTCTGCCGCCCAGCGGTCGTCCTCGCGATAGACGACCACGGCGAAATCGGTCGTGGTCTCGTCCGACATGGCGACTCCCCACCTGAAGTCTCCGCAGGCCACCGAAGCCGGTGGCATGCTCGCGGCTTTGCCTGACCTCTCTCTCCGGTCGCATCCTGACAGATCATTCCCGGTCCGGGCAGCCCTGCGCCCGCACGGAAAGCGCTGTTCATGAGATCGTCTCGGCGGTTGGCAGCGAGAGGAAGAGGTGCGGCGTGCAGGTGCAGTTGGTCGACCATCCGTTGGTCGCCCACAAGCTCAGTGCTCTTCGCGACGTCGGCACCGCGACGCCGGCGTTCCGATCACTGTGCGACGAGTTGGTGACCCTGCTGGCCTACGAGGCCACCCGGCACGTGCGGGTGGCGGAGTGCCAGATACAGACCCCGGTGCAGGCCACCACGGGCGTGCGGTTGGCGGCGCCGAAACCGCTGGTCGTACCGATCCTGCGGGCCGGGCTGGGAATGCTCGCCGGGATGCTGCGCCTGCTGCCGGAGGCCGACGTCGGATTCCTCGGCCTGGTCCGCGACGAGGTCACGCTCTCGGCCGGGATCTACGCCGACCGGGTCCCCGCCGACCTGACCGGCCGGCAGTGCTTCGTGCTCGACCCGATGTTGGCCACCGGCGGCACGCTGGCCACTGCCGCGGCGCTGCTGCTCGGCCGGGGCGCGGAGTCGGTGCACGCGATTGCGCTGCTGGCCGCCCCGGAGGGGCTGACCAACCTGGACTCCAAGCTGGGCGACACCGCCGAGGGTCTGACGGTCGTGCTCGCGGCGATCGACCCACGGCTGGACGAGCACGGCTTCATCGTCCCGGGGCTGGGCGACGCGGGCGACCGACTGTTCGGCACTGCGACCTAGTCATCGATCAAGGGTGCGTCCGACTCGTCCGATAGCGTCGCCGTGAGGCAACGGACGGAGGCCGGATGACTGAGTCGCTTGGTGCGCGGATCGGCGTCGTCAACGAGTCGAGTCGCGGGGAGACGCGGGTCGCTGCCACCCCTGCGACGGTCAAGGCGCTGATCGGCCTGGGTTACCGGGTCGCCGTGGCCAC
>DATASX010000089.1 GCA_036269075.1 Sporichthyaceae bacterium | reverse complement strand
CGTCCACCGCCTGACTCGGGGGATCCTCGGGGACAGCAGTTGTGGTTTCCATCGTCTTCCTCCACCGGTTCGGGGGCCCTGCTCGGTAACGGTCCTCGGCGAGGAAACCGGACCTCACTTGCTAAACGGAGGCTCCTCCGCTTATTCTCGATCTAAACGGAGGCTCCTCCGGTTCGTCATGGATTACACGGGAGATCGCATGAAGACCTGGTTCATCACCGGCAGCTCCCGCGGCTTCGGCCGCGAGTGGACCGTCGCCGCGCTGCGCCGCGGTGACCGCGTCGCCGCCACCGCGCGCAACACCGGTACGTTGAAGGATCTGGTGGAAACCTACGGGGACGCGATCCTGACGATCCCCCTGGACGTCACCGACCGGGGCGCCGCGTTCGCGGCGGTGGCGAGGGCGCACGCGCATTTCGGTCGCCTCGACGTCGTCGTGAACAACGCAGGCTACGGCCAGGTCGGCATGATCGAGGAGCTCAGCGAGGCGGAGTTCCGCGCGCAGTTGGAGACCAACCTCTTCGGGGCGATGTGGGTCACGCAAGCCGCGCTGCCGTTCCTGCGCGAGCAGCGCAGCGGGCACATCCTGCAGGTTTCCTCGATCGGTGGGATCACTGCATTTGCCGGCGTGGGGGCCTACCACACCTCGAAGTGGGCGCTCGAGGGCTTCAGCCAGACACTGGCCGGCGAGGTCAAGGACTTCGGCATCCACGTCACGATCATCGAGCCCGGCGGTTTCTCCACCGACTGGAGCGGACCCTCGCTGCAGCAGTCCACCCCGCTGCCCGCCTACGCCGGGATCCACCAGGCCAGGGAGGCCTTCTGGGCCGCCCGGCTGCCCAAGCAGGGCGATCCGAGCGCCAGCGCGGACGCCGTGCTCAATCTCGTCGACGCGGACCAACCGCCGCTGCGGGTGTTCTTCGGCGACGGCCCGCTGGAACTGGCGACCGCCGATTACGAACAACGACTGCAGACCTGGCGCGCGTGGGAGTGGCTCTCCCTCGAGGCGCAAGGCTGAAGCAGCAGAGGAGTTCACATGTCGAGGCACACACTTCCCGGCGGAACGTTCACCATGGCCGAGGATCTGACCGTCACGCGCATGGGGTACGGCGCGATGCAGCTGGCCGGCCCCCACGTGTTCGGCCCGCCGGCCGATCGTGCCGCCGCCGTCGCCGTCCTGCACGAGGCGGTCGAGGTGGGTATCACCCACATCGACACCAGCGACTACTACGGCCCGCACGTCACCAACCAGATCATCAAAGAAGCACTCCACCCCTATCCCGACGCACTGCACATCGTGACCAAGGTCGGGGCACTGCGAGATGCCCAAGGCGGCTGGCCCCAGGCGCTCGCCCCCGAGCAACTGCGCCAAGCCGTGCACGACAACCTCCACAACCTCGGACTCGACACGATCGACGTGGTCAATCTTCGGGTCGGCGGGCTGGACAGCCCTACTCCCGGCTCCATCGCCGAACCGTTCACCATGCTCGCGCAACTCCGGCAGGAAGGGCTGATCAAACATCTCGGGCTCAGCACGGTCTCGGCCGAACAGATCGCCGAGGCACAGTCGATCGCACCGATCGTGTGTGTGCAGAACTTCTACAACCTCGCCCATCGGGCCGACGACGACCTGATCGACTCCCTCGCCCTGCAGCGCATCGCCTATGTGCCCTACTTCCCCCTGGGCGGGTTTTCCCCTCTGCAGTCCGACGAGCTGAAAACCGTCGCCACGCGTCTGGGCGCCTCACCGACGGCCGTCGCACTTGCCTGGCTGCTGCAGCGCTCACCGAACATCCTGCTCATCCCCGGCACCTCATCAGTGGCCCACCTGCGCGAGAACATCGTCGGAGCGGCGCTGACCCTCCCCGAAGACGACCTGGCCGAACTCAACGGCATCGCGGAACGCCCAGCGTCGCGGTGACCGTGTGTGTAGCCATGCAGACGCACCTCGGCATGAATACATCGTGATGCTATGATGCGTCCATGCCGAAGGTACGGACCACTGTGAGCCTGGACGAACGGGTCATGACCGCGGTACGGGTCCGGGCCGCTCGCACCGGCAAGGGCGACAGCGAGGTGATCGAAGAGGCACTGCGCCGAGACTTGGGCCTGGACCTCGTCGAGCGACTCTGGGCGAAGAACGACCTGAGCGAGGAAGCAGCCATGGCGCTGGCTCTGGAAGCCCAGCACGCAGCCCGCCGCCGCAAGCGCTGAGTTCCGACACACCCGGTGCGCGCGGTCCTGGACCCCAATGTCATCGTCTCAGCGCTCCTGTCCCGGGGCGGCACACCGGCCAAGCTGCTGCGATCCTGGCTCGACGGGGACTACGAACTGGTCGTGTCCCCGAGCCTGCTCGCCGAACTGGAACGGGTCCTGAGCTACCCGAAGATCACCCGTCTGGTCACCCCCGACGAGACACAAGAACTGCTGAACCTCCTACGCCAACAAGCCGACCTCTACCAGGACCCGACCCGGGCCCCGATGATCGCCTCACCGGACCCCAACGACGACTACCTGATCGCCCTCGCGCAGACCGCCCCGGCCGTGCTCGTCTCCGGAGACACCGACCTGCTCGGACTGACCGACCAGATCCCGGTCTACTCCCCCGAAGCGTTTCTAGCCCTGCTCTCCCGGCTCTGAGCCGTCGCGAGCATCTGATCTTGGTGGTGCCCGAACTGGTCGCCGGACTCTTGGTAGTCCCGCGCGTTGACGGCCTCACCCGTCGGGCCTCCGATCCGCGCCGAGGATTCCCGGCACCGTTCGCGGGACATCGGCGATCCATCGTTGGGTGCGTCGTTGCTGTCGCCCTGGCAGCCGACCGGATCGCATCCTTGGGTGCGCCGGGTCCGACGGACAGGTAGCTGCCGGGTACCGCGTCCACCGGGTTGACGAAGGTGTCCGGATCGAAACGGCGGCCCTGCCGGTCCTGATAGGGCCCGGTGGCGATGTTCCCGCGCACGTAGGTCGGCAGGTCGGTGACCGCGGCCATCAGCAGGCGGAAGAGCTCGTAGTAGCCCTCCTGCGGGGCACCGGCAGTGGCCACGTCGGGGTCGGCGTGTCCGGCGTCCGACGCGGTGTCCGGTGGGGCCTCGCCGCTGCGGGTGACAACCATGTCCAGGCTGGGGATCACGAAGAACTCCCGCGCGCGGGACTGGGAAGCGGGGTTCAGTCCGCGGGCCTAGCTCATCCGGTGCCCCGCGGACATCTGCAGAAGGTTCTTGATCGTGACAGCGCGATGGGCGTTGTCACAAAGACCTTCCGGCAGGTACCGGCCGATCGAGGAGTCGATGTCGACGTAGCCGAGGCGCTGCGCGATACCGGTGAGCAGGGCGACGACCGTCTTCGTCTGGCTCCAGTTCTGCCTCGGGGCCCGGTCGAAGAGCGGATCCACGCGTCCTTCACCGACAAGGCAGCTGTGCCGGAACACCTTGATGGTTTCCGCACCGTGGGCACTCGCATAGTCCAAGGCCGCGCCCAGCGTTTCCGGGTCGAGCCTGACCTGGTCGGCGTCGGTGCGTGGGTACTCGCCGGTTCGCGTCATGAGGCACTGGCCCCCGCCGCCGGTTGCCGCGATCGTCCCTGCGGCGACCGGCCCGGCCGCGAACGGTGTCGCAACGACGATGCCGGCAGCCAGGGCGGCGACCAGGCCTGCTCGAGGCGTCATCCCCGAACCCCCTTGCCCACCGGCGATCGACGGAGTGGGCGGAAGATTGTGTAACAATCACCGGGAGTATTGTGTAACAATCTAATCCTCGCAAGGCCCTACCGTCCCGGTCCACGAGAGGAGGCCGCGATCTCATCGGCCGAGGACAGCAGCGCGCCCGACCGGCTCGCGGCGGTGCTGCGCGACGAACTGTTCGAGGGCACGCTGTTGCCGGGCACCCGCCTGCGCGAGGAGCACCTGTGCGAGAGGTTCGATGTGGGGCGCCACACCGCCCGCGCGGCCCTGCGCCTGCTGGTTGATCGTGGGCTGGTCGTGCACGAACGCAACAGGGGCGCGACGGTCCCCGAGCTGACCCGCGAACGCATCGACGAGTTCTTCGGCTTCCGGATCGTGCTCGAACTGGGCAGTTTGCGACTGGCCCTGGGCCGCGGCGCCGACCTGTCCGCCGTCGACGCCGCCGTGCGGGAGCTGGAAGCACTACCTGAGCATGCTTCCTGGCTGGAGCTGACCGAGGTCCACGGCCGCATCCACCACGAGATCGTGGCCGCCGCCGACAACGACCACCTCCTGCACGCCTATGCGCGGTGCGAGGAAGAGATGCGCGTGCTGCTGGGAGTGCTCCGGCCGGATTTCTCCGCTCGACGTATGGCTGTGCTGCACCGCCACCTGTTGGACCAGCTGCTCATCGGCGGCGATGTCGCGGTGCAGGCGCTCACCGACGACCTCGAACTGGCCGGGCGGGCGGCTCTCCTGCAGGCCCTGCACCGGGCCGAGTACGCCGCGCGCGCGATCGGGGCCCGGCCCGTCCCGCGCGCGGCGGAGATTCGCTGACCCGAACGGAGTGCGATGCCCGTGCGCGACACCGTCGTCCGGCGTCGCATGCCCCGTTGGTCCGCTACATCCGAGCTGGTGGTTCGACCTGCTCACCACGGCCCCACTCGAATTCGCCTCACTGCGCCACTGGAACGGCACCGTGGCCGACCTCGTCGGGCAGATGTTCGACCCCGCCGCGGTTCTCGACGACCTGGACTGGCTGCGATCCACCTGGCCGCACTCCCTGATCGTGAAAGGCGTCCAGCACGTCGACGACGCCCGGGCAGTGGTGGATGCCGGCGCCGATGCCGTCGTCGTCTCCAACCACGGGGGCCGACAGTTGGACCGCGCCCGACACCCCTGGAACTGCTGCCTCTGGTGGTCGCCGCTGTCGGCGATCGGGCCGAGGTCCTCGTCGACACCGGAGTCACCACGGGATCCGACATCGTGGCCGCGGTCGGTCTCGGCGCAACCGCAGTCATGGTCGGCCGGGCTTATCTCTACGGCCTGATGGCCGGCGGCGAGCGCGGGGTGACGCGTGCGCTGACGATCCTCCGACAGGAGACGGTGCGGACCCTACAACTGCTGGGCGTCGCCGAAATGGACGAGTGGGACCGGAACACGTGAGCCTGGCCCGCCCGTGTCGCCTGCACGACCGATAACTGATGCTCAGTCAGCTCTATGGCGTGGGACTCGAACCGACGAACCGGTGGATTATGAGAGCGCGGCCGAAGTGTAAATAGGCCTCGCTCAGGTGTCCTGACGCTACGTCAGGCAGCGCGTCTCGCTCCAGTCGAGGATCAGGATGCGTTCGGCGAAGTACCAGGCGCCATCGAGCTTCGCGTAGGTGTCCAGGTAACGCAGCGAGGCGACCATGATCTTGCGGGTGCCTTTGTCCACGAACAGGTGATGCGCCAGTGTGTAGCACTCGCCGGTCGCGTGGTCCCCGTCGAGGTCGACCGTGCTCTGGCCGTTGAAATGCGTGGTGACGTAGTAGCGGTTCAGGTCGTCGAAGACGGGGGTGAGCGCCTCGCGACCGTGCAGCACATACGTCGGATCGGTGCCCTCCCCGTCCATGTGCACGGCGAATCTGGTGTCGACGGTGAACAGGGCCTTCTGGCCCTCCAGGTCGCGTCGGTCGGCACAATGGGCGTAGGCGTCGAACAACTCACGAATCGCCAACCGATCCGCGGCCTGCGTGGGCGTCAGTACGGAGTGCATCACGGTGGCCCCCTCGGGCGCGCTGTCGCGATGTCAGGCTGACTTCAACAGGCGCGTGGTCAGCACGATGTCGACGACCTCGGGAACCGTCGCGACACGCGCCCAGTCGCGTTGAAGTTCGCAGGCCAAGGATACCCAGCTGATCGGTTGCCCTCCTGCCTGCGCGATCCGCTCGAGGCCGGCGCGGTGCGCCTCGAGGGAGGTCCCCCCGACCGCGTCGACGACCGGGTAGACCTCGAATCCCTCGCGCAGCGCGTCCAACGCGGGGAACGCCAGACACACCTCGGTCCACAATGCGGCGATGATCAGCTTCTTCCGGCCGGTCGCCAACACCGCGCGCCGGAACTCGACGTCCTCCCACGAGTTGATCTGCGTCCGGTCGATCTCCTCGTTGTCGGCGAGGACCTCGCGCAACTCGGGGAGAGTCGGGCCCTGCCCGTTGGCGACGTTGACGGTCGAGAGCACCACGGGCAGTCCGTAGGTCCGCGCCAGCCGAGCCACCGAGACGATGTTGTCCGTCAACAATTCGTGGTCCATCGAGCGCACGGCGGCTAGCTGACTCGGCTGGTAGTCGATCACCAGCAGAGCCGCGTTCTGCGGGGTGAGCAGCGGGTCGGTGACCGGGTCCCTGATCGGCTCGCTGGTCATCTGGATCCTCTCCGGCGGCAACGAGGTCGGCGCATCCCAGGATGGCTGCCTGCCCGGGCCGAACTCATCCAGGAGATCCCCAGTCCTGGCGTCCGCCCTGCAGGGCGTGGCGGGCCAGTTGAGTTCGTGTCTTGACGCCCAGCTTCCGGAACACCTTGTGCAGGTGGTACTCCACGGTGCTGGGGCTGAGAAAGAGTTGGCCCGCGATCTCCAGATTGGTCAGGCCCTGCGCCACCAACCGAGAGATCTGCCCCTCCTGCGGGGTCAACGCGTTGGTGTCCGCCGCGGCCGGTTTCCGGGTGCGGCCGCCAACGGCGCGCAGTTCGATCCGGGCGCGCTCGGCGAATCCGTCGATGCCGAAGTCGCCGAACATCTGGTGGGCGGCCGACAGTTGTTCCCGCGCCTCCAGGTTGCGGCGTTCCCGGCGCAACCACTCGCCGTAGAGGAGCCGGGTGCGCGCAAGGTCCAGGCGCAGGACAGTGGAGGCAAGACTGTCGATGGCCGCCCGGTAGAGACCCTCAGCGACCGTCCCTTCGCTCACCAGGGCCCGGCAGCGATCCTCCACGGCGCTCCCCCACGCGGTCCCGGCGGCGGACGTCGCCGTGGTGAGGCGTTCCAGCCCGAGCGTGGCAGCTTCGACACGACCGGTTCGGGCGGCAGCCTCGATGTACTCCACCGTCGCCCACGGCGAGAACCAGATTCCGAACGGGTCCTCGAAGGCCACCGCCGCGGCCTCGAAGGCATCCTGGTACCGACCGATGCCGTTGTACAGCAACGCCGAAGACCAGCGCAGGCCGGTGATTCCCATGCCCTCGCCGCGGGTGCGAAAATCCTCCGTCGTGGTCCGGATGAGCTCCTCCGCCTCGGCGCTGTGCCCGCGCAGGGCGGCGACCATGACCGCCGCATAGGGCGCCGTCCGGACGTCGGTCGCATCCGCGACCGCTGCCACCTGCTCGACCAACGAGGCGGCCGTGGCCAACTCTCCGGCGACCAGATGCACGCCGGCGCGGGTGCTCAATGTGAGCGGCAGTACCGTCAGCGCCCCCTCCTCACGGGCCACCTCGATCTGACGCGCGGTCAGGGCGTCCCAGCTCTCGTAATCCCAGATCAGGACGGCCGCACGACCGGCCAGCCACATCCACCGCAGGCTCTCCCGGGCGTCCACGGCATCACCGCGGAACGCCTGCAAGGCCTTGCGCAGGGGTCCGGTACCCGCCGCAGAGCCCTCGGCGATCAGCAGGGCCAGCCCCTCGAGCAGCAGGTCGCTGGCCCGCGCACCGCTCCCCGCCCGTGGTGCGCTCAACGCCGCCTTTGCCACGTCAGCCGGACCGCAGACGGTGGCGAGGCCGCCGGCGAACAGTGTCGCGGTGAGAGCGTCGAGATAGGTCTCCCTGGCCAGGGCCGGGTCGTGCACCTCCAGGCGGCGGGCAGCGTCGAGCAGAAGCGGCGGCGCCTCACTGCCTCGGTCGGAGGCGAACGCGACGCGCGCCCGCAGGACCTGGACCTGCGCCTGCCCGAAGTCGTCCAGCGGCCCTTGCTGGGCGAGGTTGGCCAGCGAGAGCGCCTCGTCCAGCGCCCCGGCCTGTCGTTTGGACTCGGCGGCAGACAGTGCCCGGCTCGCCCGCCGGGATGGGTCCACCGTCAGTTCCGCGGCCCGCTGCAGGAATGCCGCGGCGGCGGCAAGACCCCCGCGGGCGCGGGCGCGGCCGGCCGACAGTTCGAGGTCGTCGGCGACGGCATCGTCGGGGCGAGGGGTTGCCTGCGCGAGGTGCCAGGCGCGGCGGTCCGGGTCCACCGCCGCGTCGGTGGCCTCACCGAGCGCACGATGCACGGCTCGGCGTTGCTCGGGAGTAGCCGCGGTGTACACCGCCGACCGGACGAGCGGGTGCCGGAACACGATGCGGGTGGCGAGATCGAGCAAGCCTTCGGCCTCGATCGCCGCCACTGCCGACTCCTCGACTCCCAACTGTTCAGCGGCGCGCCAGACCAGCACCGGATCCCCGGTGGGCTCGGCTGCCGCCACGAGCAGGAGC
This sequence comes from Sporichthyaceae bacterium, assembly GCA_036269075.1. Lineage (NCBI taxonomy): Bacteria > Bacillati > Actinomycetota > Actinomycetes > Sporichthyales > Sporichthyaceae > Sporichthyaceae bacterium. The sequence continues at coordinate 9,664 of DATASX010000089.1, read as the reverse complement.
CGGCGCGACGCCGGCGGGAGTTTCTTCAACCGACGTTGGAAGCCGGCTTCGATGCGACCGGTGAGCGGGGCCGTGACCGGCGCGCCGAAACCACCTGCCAACTGAGCCGGCGTCAGGTCGCGGGGCAGTTCGATCAGGGCCAGGGGGTTGCCGTGCGCCTCGGCCACGAAGCGTTCCAGCACGCGATCGTCCACCCGGTCCGGCAGTACCGAACGCAGCAGCGTCAGGGCTGCCGTCTCGCCGAGCCCCTCGATCGACAGCTCGGGCAGTCCTCGAACTTCGGGGGTGACGACACGAGACCCGAACACCAGCACGATGGGCTCGTCCGTCAGCCGGCGCGCGACGAAGGCGAAGGCCCGCGCCGATTCCCGGTCCAGCCACTGGGTGTCGTCCACGACGCACAGCAGTGGTCGCCCGGCCGCCAGCTGCGAGGTCATGCTCAACGCGGCAAGCCCGACGAGGAGCCGATCCGGAGCCGGCCCGAGGAGCTGGCCGGTGGCCACCTGCAGCGCGATCCGCTGCGCCTCGGGCAGAACCTCCAACACCGAGGGATCCGGTGAGCACATCTGATGCATCGCGGCGAAGGGCAGCTCCACCTCCGCCTCGTGACCGGTCGAACGCAGCACCTGGAAATCCGTCGCGGCCGAGACCGCGTACTCGAGCAGCGCCGTCTTGCCGATGCCGGGTTCGCCGTGCACGACCAGCGACCCGCCGTGACCGGCCCGCCCCGCGCCCAGCAGCCGGTCGAGCACCGCGCACTCGTGCATGCGGCCGAGCAGCATCAGTCGTGCCTCCTGGAGGGATCCAATCGGAGGCAAGTCTCGGCCGGCAACCACAGGCCCGGCTCGAACGGCTGCGAAGCGACCCCGGAACGATCCTGCACGGGCGGCCTGTCGACTGTGGATTTCCTCGATGCCACCAAGGTCGACCTGCCGCCCAGGATTGCTCAGCGAGCACCACCGACACGGGGAGGGCGCATGGCGACCGACAGCGAGCAGATCGTCCGGAAGGCGTACCAGATCGCGGAGGACTACGACCTGGCCGGCTGGGCCGCGGCTTTCACCCCGGACGGCACGTTCACCGACGAATCCATCGGTCGGGTCTTCCGCGGTCCGGAGGAGGTGCCCATCCAGGTGGTGAACTACAAGACCGCCTTCCCGGACATGCACCGTGAGCTCTTCAACGTCTACGTGACCGGCAACATCGTGGTCGTCCAACTTGCTCTGCAGGGGACCCACCTGGGCCCGTTGAATCTGCCGCAGGGCACCATCGCGGCCACCGGCAAGCGGATGGACGCGCCGTGCTGCGACGTGTTCGAGCTGTCCGACGGCCTGATCAAGCGCTTCGACTGCTACCCGTCGGGGACTGTGATCCTCGGCCAACTCGGACTGGCGGGCTGAGAACCGGTCCATCCATGAGCCTCGAACAGCGCCAGGCGCTCGACGCCGTGCTGCGGCAGTCGCGACTGGGCAAGGCCACCGAAGTGAACGAGTTGCGTCGGCTGTTCGCCGGCGCGCAGCTTAGGTCGATTGCGGCGCAGACTCTCCGCGGTCTGTATTTCGACACCGCCTTGTCGTGGGGCGGCCCGGTGCCGGCGATGCTGCGCGCGGTGGTGGGTGTCGATCACGTCGCGCTCGGTACCGATTTTCCTTACCTGCGCCGCGATCTGGCCGTCGGCAACCGGCAACGGATCCTGGACACCGACGCGTTGTCCGCGGCCGAGAAGGACCGGGTCCTCGGCGGGACGGCTCTGACGTTGATCCCCCGGCTCGAGGAGCTGCCATGCCGATAAGGCACCTGCCCGTCGTCGGGACGCCCACCGACCCGCCGCCGCGTTTGCGCAAGATCGCGATCGAGGAACACTTCATCGATCCCGAACAGGTCCGGCCCAACCTCGGGGACGGCTTCACCGCGGAGTTCGCCCAGCCGGGCTCGAGCTACGGCGGCTTCAACCCGGAGTTCGCCGAGGTGGTCCGGGCGCGGCTGGATGATCTGGGCGAGGGCCGGTTGGCCGAGATGGACGCCGCGGGCATCGACGTCGCGGTGCTGTCCCACACCATCGGGGGCGTGGAGGGCATCGCCGATCCGGCCCTCGCGGTGGCCACGGCTGCGCGGGTCAACGACTTCCTGGCTGCGCAGGTCGCCACCGGCGGCGGACGGTTCGCGGGGCTGGCGAGCCTGCCGTTGCAGGACGTTGCGGCGGCAGTGGCCGAGCTGCGCCGGGCGGTCACCGCGTTGGGGCTGGTCGGTGTGATGGTCAACGGCTTCACCGAACTCGGCGCCGACAAGCTGTACCTGGACGAGGACCGGTTCGAGCCGCTCTGGGCGGCGTTGGAGGAACTTGGCGTGCCGTTGTACCTGCATCCGCGCCTGCCCGCGCGAGCCGTGCAGGAGGCCATCTATCGCGGGCACCCGGAACTGGTGGGCGCCACGTGGGGTTTCGCGCCGGAGACGGCCACCCACGTGCTGCGGATCGTGTACGGCGGAGTTTTCGACCGGCACCCGGGCGCGAAGCTGATCATCGGGCACCTCGGGGAGATGCTGCCGTTCTTCGCCGGACGCATCCAACGCGCGTTCGAGTACAACCCCTACTCCCGCCGGGTGGCCAAACGGTTGCAGGACTACCTGTCGGACAACATCTGGGTGACCACCAGCGGCAACTTCAACGACCAGGCGTTGATCACCGCGCTGCTCACCGTCGGGGCCGATCACGTCCTGTTCGCCACCGACTATCCCTACGACATGGCGACCGCGGCCGCGGAATGGATCGAGCGCGCCCCGATCAGCGAGAACGACCGCCGCAAGATCTGCCACGGCAATGCCGCTGCCCTGTTCGGCTTGCGCCCATGAACCGATTCGATCGCCGCGACGCGATCCGGTTCGGTGCCGCCGGTGCGGCACTCGCGGGCCTCGGGGCCGGCCGTGCCGCACCGGCCGCGGCGGACAGCGTGCTCAACCGAGGGATTCACATCCACGGCACGTTGCTGGTCCTCGACGACGGGCCGGGCGGTCCGAGCGTCCGCCGTGGTGAGAATTTCCCGCAGGCCGGTGTCGACCTGCATTTCATCGTCAGCATGGAGGTCTGGGGCCCGGACTCCGACCTGAGCGGCCTTGGCTGGGGTGCGTTGGACGATCCCGAGGATCTGACCCAACCCTCCCGGGTCGATGCCACTCAGCGCGTCTACACCCAGCGCGGGTCGATCGAGGGCGACATCGTCCGCCTACGCGGGCGGACGTTGTTCTCCTACGTGCCCGGTGATGCCGGTGGCCCGATCATCACCGAGGCGAACCTGGCCACCGGGCACATCCGTTTCACGGCCGGGAACACCGCCACCAGCGCGCATCTGGAAGGCACCGGCATCGTCATCCGGGTGTGAGTTCGGCGAAGCACGAGCCAGGCGGGAATGACGTTGAGCATCGCAATCATCGCCGACCGGGAACCGGCGCTGTTGACCGGGAAGGTGATCGTCGATCCGTCCAACCCCATCGCCCTCGACGAGCACGGCCAATTCAGCCGCAACCTTCCCGACCACGTGTCGGCCGGGTCGATCATCGCGGAATCGCTGCCGCCGGGAACGAGCCGTCGTCCTCTACGCGACCGACGACGTGCCGGCGGCAACCGCCGTCGCAAACCCCATCCGAGGTTGAGATTTCGGATCGGCAGATTCCCCCACCGGCGACCGTGATCCTGGCCTGGGCGGGTTCAAGCGAAGGAACTGACTTACCGTCACCGGACCGTCGGAGTGACCCGGAACTCGGCGTCGACGTCCGGCGGGGTGTGCACCCGGGCCGCCAGCCCCGCAGCTGCCAGGCAGGACACGGCACCGGCGAGCAGGACCGCGCGGGGACCTTCCGCGGCGCTCAACCAGCCGGCCAGGATGTTGCCGACCGGTGTCGTGCCGAGGTAGACGAAGACCCAGAGCGCCATGACCCGTCCGCGGTAGGCGGGGTCGGCGTGCAACTGCAGCGCGGTCGAGGCCATGGTCACCAGTAGGTACCCGGAGAACCCGGTCAGCAGCAGGGCGATGCCACCGGTGGCGACGTTCGGTGCGGCCGCTGCCAGCGCCAGGCAGGCGCCGAACGCCAGCGAGGACCCGAGCAGGTACCTACGCCGGGGATGACCGATCATGCCGACGGCCAGCGAACCGGCGACGGATCCGATGCTGAGCAGGACGGAGAGCAGGCCGTAGGTGCCGCCCCCGCCGTGGTAGGTGTCCTTGGCCAGCAGTGGGAGCGCGACGTTGAAGTTGAACGCGACCAGCCCGACCAGTGCCATCATCGCCAGCGGCAGGTAGAGCTGTTGATGGCCGCGCACGTAGCTCAACGCCTCACCGACCCCGCCCCGAGCCGGGCCCGACCGCGCGGGAACGCTGGGGTGGATCGTGGCCAGGGCCAGCAGCACGAGGGCGTAGCTGACCGCGTTGACGGCGAAGCACGGCGTCGTGCCGACTTCGACGATGAGCAGCCCAGCCACGGCCGGGCCGATCACCCGGGAGGAGTTCATGATGACCCCGTTGAGGCTGACCGCGCTGGCCAGATCCGGCGCAGGTACCAGTTGGCCGACGAAGGCCAACCGGGCCGGGGAGTCCGCGATCTGGACGAAGCCTCCGGCCACGCTGAGGGACACGATCAGCGGGATGGACAACCGGCCCGCCGAGGCCAGCAGCCACAGCGCCACCGCGAGCAGCCCGTAGCACGCCTGGGTGGCCAGCAGCAGTCGGCGGTTGTCGACGCGGTCCACCAATCGACCGCCGAGCGGGCCGAACAGCAGGTAGGGGACGCCGCCGGAAGCCAACACAAGGCCCAGCTTCGAAGCCGATCCGGTCATGTTGAGCACGGCCCAGGCCAGCGCGGTCTGCTGGACGAATGTGCCGCTGGCCGAGACCACCTGACCGGCGAAGTAGCGCCGGAAGGCCGCTACCCGCAACGCCCGGAACGCGCCACCGGAGCGCGGCGGTCGCCCCACGACCGGTGCGGCCTCCGGGACCACGGCCAACGCGTCACGTTCCATCAAGCTCCCGATCCGGTTGGTCGCGTGCTCGTGATCCCGGACCGGCCGGCCGGGGCAGACCGCGCATTGCTCAAGTCTTCCCGTGAACTGCCGAAGGCGCCGCGGGTCGGGAGCCGGGCGGCACCTCCAGGGACTCGCGATCCCACCCGGCCAGATCCGCGGCCGCCGCGTAGGTGCTCCGGAAGAACGCCAGCAGAACAGCGTCGGGATCCGCCGCGGTCCGCACGACGGTGTACGGGAGCAGGAACTCGCCGAGGCCTTCGTCGAAGAACGCACCGGTTGGTTCGACCGGCCGGTCCGCGAACCCGGGTGGGCTGGGATAGGCGTAGGAGTAGAACGATCCCTCGGCGGACCCGCCGGGCCAGAACCCGCAACTGGACAGCTCGTGGCTGTACGCGGCCTGCATGACCCAGTCGGCGCAGTTGGGCACCCCACCCGGATGCCTGGGCGCGGTGCGCCCGGAGAAGCGGGTCACGGCCAGGTCGAAGGACCCCCAGAAGAAGTGGACCGGACTGGCCTTGCCTTGGAACTCCGAGCGGAACACGTTCATGACCCGGTGGGCCTGCACGAGTGCGAGCCAGAACCGGTGGACGGCGGCGGGATCGTAGGGGCGCACGGCGGTGTCATCGGCGAACGGGACCGCCACGGGCAGTTCGACCGGACGCGCCAACATCTCGGCCTTGACCCCGAGCTCGCCCAACGCCTGCATCGTGGCGGCGTGGAAGTCCGCGACCGACCCGGCCCGCAACGGGAATTCGCTGCCGCGCCCGTCGGTGCAGGTCATCCGCAACCGGTGGTCGTGGAGGTCGAAGGTGATCTCCAGGCCACGGTTGTCGACCGGCATCAAGGAGGTCGTCAGACCCCGCGCGCACACGTACAGCGGGACCTGCCACCAGTGGTTGACCACGGGCGCCAGCCCCAGCCGGACCTTGCCGATGATCTGCGTCCACAGGTGCAACGCGGCGTGGGTTCCCTCCCAGTCCGTCAGGGTCAGCTCCGGCCAGGCCGATTCGGTCTGGGCACCAGCGCTGCTCATCGTGGTACCTCCCCCACACGGCGCGGGCGCGTCGGCGGGACCAACCCTTCCATGCCGGGCCACGGTGTTCCACCGCCCGGCCCGAGCGGTTCAGGGCGCGGACTCATTCAGCTCGACACCACTGGGTCGCAACTCGACCTCAGGACTTGGCTTCCGCGCGGATGCCGTGCAGGACCTTGTTGAGGTTGTCCCGGATCATGCGGAACCGGCCCTCGACCACGGCCTCGGCCTGCGCGGGGCTCTGCCCGGCGGCGTACGCGGTTCCGGACATTCCGGGGCCGTGGCGGAACCAGTGCTCGACCCTGACGGTGTGGTCCAGCAGGGGCTCGATCCGGTACCCCCAGGTCGCAGACGGGCTGTCCGGATCCCCTACGGCGTAGGCGAAGTTGCGGCCGGGCTCCCAGACGGTGACCGTGCATGTGGTCTCCCACTCCATGGCCCCGACCAACTGCATGAGTGCCGCGTCGATGAGTGGGTGGCCGGTGTGCTCGGTGGCGTTGCGGCCCTTGAAGCTAGCGCCCGCGGCGCGGCCCACGCCGTCGTCCCAGGTCGCACCTTGGGCCTCGCCGCAATGCCGGCTGGGGGTGTTGATGTCGGACACGAGTTCCCAGACCCGTTCCGATGAGGCGTCGATGTCGATCGATACGCACACCCCGCGGCCCTCCACGGGGTTGTTTCGCTTGTCCAGCGGGATTTGTTCGTCGGTGAAACCCCATCCGTCCATGTAGGTGATCTCCTTCGCGGCTCGTCTCGGTGCAGGTCGGAACTCGTCCTGGGTGGTCCAGGCGATCGGGAACAGCACGACCTGAGTGAATCCCGGCGGGATGTCGAGCAGTGCCGCGACCTCGTCGCGGCGTTCCAGGTGCAGCGTCGTCCAGGCGGTGCCCAGGCCGCGCGCTCGGGCGGCCAGGCAGAAGCTCCAACCGGCCTGGATGACCGAGTCGAACAGGGCCGGTTTGCCGGAACCGTCGTGCACGCCCCAGATACCGAGCGCCACGAGCACGGGGACGCGTTCGAGCTCGGCCACAAGTCGGCCCGCCGAGTCCAGCACGCGCTTCGCGGTCGCGTCGGACCCGGCTTCACTGCGGGCGAAGGTGTCGAGGATCCCGCCCTCGGCCTCCCGGTAGATCTTGCCCAGGCCGGCTTTGACCCCCGGGTCGGTGATGATCAACCACCGCCGACTGGCCTGGTTGGAGCCCGAGGGGGCCTGCTCGGCGACGTCGATCAACTGCAGCAGCACGTCCACCGGCACGGCTCGGTCCGGGTCGAGCTTTCGACGTACCGCACGGGTCGTGGTGAGCAGTCGGTCGATCTCGGCAACGTCGAACTTCACGGGTGACCCTCCTTGCGAGATGTGACGCCCTCGCGATGCTCAGCCGCACCAGGCCATGGTCTCGTCCCGCCACTTCAACCAAATGGCCTCCATCGGCTGCGGTGCGCCGAACTGTTGCACTGAAAGACCCCGCACCGCCTTGTATCGAGGTGTCAAGGTCGGCCGTCACCCGCTGGCACCACGGCACAGGAGACGCGCTGGCCGAGGTGCCGATTCGCGGTTAGCCTGACGGCCGTGGCCAGGTCGAAACCGCGTATCGCCGCAGCCGGCGGGCCCGATCCGAGGTCTCCGCCCGCCGCCGAGCCAGCGGTGACGGAGCTTCTGCGGAACTTGTTGACCGCGAACGCACCCGAGGCGGTTGCTGCGTTCGCGGTGGCGGCCGTGCGGGATGTCAGCGGGGCTGAGGTCAGCTGGTGCGGTCTGCTGCACGAGGACGTGCTACGGATGGCGGCGCATTCGGGGTTGCGCACGGTTCGCATGGCGAACGAGTGGACTCTCGCGCTCGGCGACGGCGTCGGTGGGCGGGTTGCCGCGGAAGGGCGTCCGTTGTGGGTTCGCGACTACCGGCACGATCCGCGGCGGGCACCGACCCGTAAGACGATGATCGACGAGGAGGGCATCCGGGCAGCGATGTGCGCGCCGGTGTCAGCCGGCGGTCAAGTGCTCGGCGTGCTCTTCGCGGCGCGGCGTGACGTGTACGACTGGAGCAGCGCAGAGATCACCTTGCTCAGCGAGCTGGCGGCCGACTGCGGGGCCGCGCTCGGGCGGCTGCGGCGCGGCCCGGCCCGCCCCGAGACCGGCAACGACCACGGTCCTGCCTTCGGCGAGGTGCTGAGTCTGCAGCGAGACGTGGCCGAGGTCCTGGTCGCCTCCGGCGATCTGGCCGCTGGGCTGACTGTGCTGACCCGGAGGCTGGGTCTGGGCACGGACGTGGTCGATGCGGAGGGCCAGTCCCTGCTCGGTGAGGGACCGGCGCCCGAGCCGGTGCTTTTTTTCGCGCCGTTGCCCGGCGGCTCCGGGGAACGTCTGCAGGTCAGTGGTGTCCGCGACTTGTCGGCGACCGAGCGGGTCGCCGTGCAGGCGGCCGCGACGGTGTTCGGCATGCAACTGGGCGCCGCGCGGGCCAGCGCGGCGGTGGAGCGACGGGCCCGGCGCGATCTGTTGGACGCGTTGCTCGCCGAGGCCGCCGACCCGAGGGTGGTGCGCTCGGAGGCGGCGCTGCTCGGGGTCGACCTGCGTCGGGCGCACCATGTGGTGTGCATCGGGGCACATCGGCAGGTGCAGGGCCCCACCGGGGAGCCCGCGCCACTCAGCGGTGCCGCGGTGACGCAACTGGAACGTGTGGTCGGGCTCGCGTACCCCGAATCTCTGACCGTCGTGCACGAGGGCGATCTGCTGGTGTTGCTGCCCGCTCGTGCCGAGGCCCGCAATCCCGGTGGTTCGATCCGCGAACTCATCGCGGGCCGGACCCTGCCGCCGGAGGGCTTGGCCGCCGGGGTGGGCAGACGGTGCATGCCTTTGCGGGAGTTCCGGGAGTCCTTCGGCGAGGCGACCCTGGCGTTGGATCTGGCCCGGCGTCAGCCGGAGCCGGGCGCGGTGTTCACCGCGGCGGACCTGGGTCTGTCAGGTCTGCTGGCAGCCTCGGGTTCCTCACGTCGGACCCTGGAGGCGATGGTCGACTCGACCCTTGGCGTCCTGCTCGAAGCCGACCGGCGGGACGGAAGCCAACACGTGCACACCCTGCGTGTCTGGCTGGCGGTGGACCGCCACCTGCAGCGGACCGCCAAGTTGCTGCACGTGCACCCGAACACCGTCCGGTACCGGCTGACGCGGATCGGTGTGCTGCTCAAGCTCGACCTGCGCCACGTCGACTCCAGGTTCCAGATCGATCTGGCCCTGCGCATCCTGGAAGCCCTCGAGCGAACCACGCCGGCCGGCGAATGACGACCCGCCACCGCCGGATTCCCACCATGAGGTCGGCGGGTTCGCACCGACCGGGCGAACGCCGGCGCAAGGCGGCTACCCGGCCGACATCGATTCGCCAGGGACCTGCAGCTCGAAGTGCATCGGGTCCGGGGACAACCAGTTCCCGCCCCAGGTGAAACCCCATTTCTGGAAGATCGCGACCAGGCGCGGGTCCTGCTGGGAGGCACCACCAGCGGGGTTCTTCGAGACGTTCAGGTCGATCGCGCTGCCCCATGCGTGATGAGAGATGTCGTCGGTGGTCGGTCCGGCTACCAGACGGGCAGCGAAGCAGCCGCCGTAGTCGTGGGGGTTGACCAGG